>JAHWKH010000353.1 GCA_019347995.1 Gemmatimonadota bacterium
CCCCGAACATCCGGATCTGGGCCAGGGGCGTGCGCAGCTCGTGGGACACGCCGGAGACGAAATCCTCACGGAGCCGCTGGAACCGGGCCTCGCGCCGGAACTGGACGAGCGCCGCTCCGCCCACGCCCAGCGTCAGCAGCAGCAGCGTCATCAGGAGGGGCAGCCTCGAGCTCGGCAGGCCTCCGATGATGAGCTGGGACGCCTGGTCGGGCCGGATGGCGACCTCCACCGTCAGGTTCCCGTACTCGGGGGCGAGCGTCCCGCTGGCGCTCAGCGTCGTCGGATAATCGACGGGCGACGTGTAGATCGTCATCCCGCCGGCGGTCCGGACGCTGACCTGGAGGAGCGAGTCGTTGGGCAGCTCACCGCCGATGGGCTCGGGAAGGAGCCGCCGGTCGTCGAACCACTCGGCGAACAGCTCCCGGAGCGCATCCGCAGCGACGACGAAGCCCATCACCCGGTCGCCGCCCAGGGTGTCCCGGGCGATCGCGTATCCGACCGCCACCGGGTCGGGGAACGAGCGCCCCGCGGGAGCGGTGAGGAGCCCCTCCGCGTAGTCGGGCCGCGGGCGGCGGGCCCGCGCCGCGACGATCGTGTCCACGAGGCCGCGCACGCGCGTCCGGGACACCGTGTCCGGCGTCGCCTGGAGCTCTCCGGTCCGGAGGTCCATGGAGAAGACGAGGAGGGCCGAGCGGAAGGCGGGACACTCCGATCGGCCACAGCCGGCCGCCCGCGCGGCATCGTCCAGGTCCCAGGCGACCTGGGCGGGATCGGGCAGGCCGTTGCCGTTCCGGAGATCCCCGTCCACGTCCTCGAACGCCTCTTCCAGGGCCTCATCGAGGTCGTCCTCGGCCGAACGGCTGAAGGACGAAAGCGCGATCGCCGAGTAGTCACGGAGCACGGACTCGGCCGTCTCGCGGTGGGAGCCGGCGGCGGCCACCGCCTCGTACCCCAGCCAGACCGCCAGCACGAGGGTCAGGACGAGGAACGCCCCCAGGAGGGAGGCTCTCCGAGCCGGACCGGGCCGGTCGTCGAACGGACGCGACACCGACTACCCCTGTGGGAGAAACCCGTCGTCGAAGACGATGCTAACGCGAGGGCCTTCCGGGACACAACGAACCGGAGGGTCCGCCCCGTTCGGGCTTCGTAAGAGATCCGTAAGGAGCGCAGGACGAGGTCAGCCGAGCTTCACCGCCGTCCCGCTGGCCGACACCATGAGCATGCCGTTGCTCTTCCCCAGCACCTCGTAGTCGATGTCCACGCCCACGATGGCGTCGGCGCCGCGCCCCTGGGCCTCCTCGGACATCTCGCGCAGCGCCTCCTCGCGGGCCGTGCGCAGCGCCTCCTCGTAGGATCCCGAGCGGCCGCCCACGATGTCGCGTATGCCCGCCAGGAAGTCGCGCACGATGTTGGCGCCGATGATGGCCTCGCCCGTGACGACGCCCAGGTAGTCCTTCACGGGCCGTCCGTCCACGCCGTTGGTGGTGGTGATGATCACGATGTCGCTCCGGGTGAAGGTGCGCTGCCGGCCGGGCGGCTGCGGGCGGCACCCTGCCGCTCCAGCTCCCGCCAGCCGATGTCGTCGCGGTGCTGCATGCCCTCGAAGGCCACCGACGCGGCCGCCTGCCGGCTCCTGCGCGCCGCCGCCTCCAGATCCTCGCCCAGACCGGTGACGGCGAGCACGCGTCCCCCCGCCGTCTCCAGCCCGCCCTCCGTGCGGCGCGTGCCGGCGTGGAAGACCACCACGTCGCCGTCGTCCTCCAGGTCGGCCGGCATGCGGATGGGCAGCCCGGTCGGATAGTCGCCCGGGTAGCCGCCGGAGGCGAGGACGGTGGTGAGGGCCGCGCCGGGGCGCCAGCGCGCCCGCGAGCCCGCGAGCCCGTCGCCCAGCGCCACGGCCATCATCGGCTCCAGGAGGGAGCTGTCCATGAGGGGGAGGACGGCTTGCGCCTCCGGGTCGCCGAGGCGGCAGTTGAACTCCACCACGCTGGGGCCGTCCGGCGTGAGCATGAGCCCCGCGTACAGGACGCCCCGGAACGGAGCGTCGGCCGCGGCCAGCGCCTCCAGGGTGGGCAGGAGGATGCGCTCGCGCACCTCCACCAGGAGCCCGGGCGTCGCCAGCGAGACGGGAGCGTAGGCGCCCATCCCCCCGGTGTTGGGACCGGTGTCGCCCTCTCCGGCGCGCTTGTGGTCCTGCGAGGGGAGGAGGAGGAGCGCCTCCTCCCCGTCGGTGACGGCGAAGACCGAGAGCTCCTCGCCCTCCATGAAATCCTCCACCACCACCTCGCGGCCGGCCTCGCCGAAGCGCCGGTCCTCCAGCATGGCCCTGGCCGTGGCCACGGCGTGGTCGACCGTCTCGCACACCACGGCGCCCTTGCCGGCGGCCAGTCCCGAGGCCTTCACCACGATGGGCGCACCCCTCTCCCGCACGTACGCCTCCGCTTCGCCCGCGTCGGTGAAGGTGCGGTACGCGGCCGTGGGCACGCCGGCCTCGCGCATGAGGTCCTTGGCGAACGCCTTGCTGGCCTCGATCCTGGCCGCCGCCGCCGACGGGCCGAACACGGGCACGCCGTGCTTCCTGCAGCGGTCGGCCAGCCCCATGGCCAGGGGCGCTTCCGGCCCCACCACCACCAGGTCGATCTGGCGCGAGGCGGCCCAGCCCGCCAGCGCCTCCACGTCGGTGGGGGCGATGGGCACGGCCGTGCAGAGCGGCTCCATGCCCCCGTTGGGCCGGGTGGCGTAGAGGTCGGCGGAGGGGGCGTCCCTGCCGAGCTTCCAGAGGAGGGCGTGCTCGCGCCCTCCGTTTCCGACGACGAGGATGCGCATGGGTCGGTAGAAGCCACCGTAGCGAGGGGCCTGTAGCGTCGCTGCCCGTGCGGGTGGTGTGTGTGGCGGGGGCACGGCCCAACTTCATGAAGGTCAAGCCTGTCATGGCCGCTCTGGAATCACGGGGTGCTGAGGTGGTGCTCGTGCACACGGGACAGCACTACGACTCGGCCATGAGCGAGGTGTTCCTGACCGAGCTGGGGATCCGTGCCCCTGATCATTCTCTGGGTGTTGGGTCGGGGACCCACGCCGAACA
>JAHWKH010000354.1 GCA_019347995.1 Gemmatimonadota bacterium
GAAGTTCACCAGCCCGCGCCGGATCTCGCCCGTCTTCGTGTCGCGCACGTCCACGCGCGTCGACGGCGCGCTCAGCAGCGGCAGCTCGTACTGGTAGTAGCCCGCCGGCTTCACCTCCTCCCACCACTCCTGGAACGGCTCCAGAAGCGCGAACGCGTCGTCGCCCGCCCCGAAGTAGAAGTTCGTGTAGTCGTACTGCAGCGCGCCGGGTTGCCCGGGCGCCAGCTGCTCCTCGCCGATGCGGGACGGCGTCGTCGAGCGGTCGGGGGTCCGGCTCACGTCGGTGGTCGGGCGGGGGTCGTCGGCCATGTCCACGGCTCCTGGCGCGGGAGGGGCGGGAAGGCTCCGGCCAATCGGGATTCCCCGACGGGCGGAGCGGCCCTTCGCCCCGTAAGCTCCCGACGCGGGGGGGCGGGGGTCAAGAGCGACGTCGTCAGTCGACGTAGTACGTGAACTCGATGGCCTGGATCAGACCGTCCGCGACATGGATGCGAACCGGGTTCTCGGCTCCCGTGCAGCTCCGGCATACATAGACCGGCACCTCCCCGTCCATCTCGTGGGGGTCTCCCAGCCTCCTGCGGGCCTCCTCCCAGGGCATCCCGATCCGGATCGCCGGATCGCGCAGATGCGCGTCGTCGGTCACTCGCACCGACTGGAGGAGGTCATCTCCGCCCGTGGCCGCGTACAGGGTGGCCACGAGCTCGGGGTAGTGGAGCGTGACGATGGTGTCGGTCTGGTCCGGCACGTGGCGGTTGGCCACCGGTTCGCGGCCGATGCTGTCGGGCTCGCCGAGGGAGGTCCGGATCTCGTCGCGCGATCCGCCCACCGGCTCGAGGGCGCCGGTCACGAAGCGGTCGGCGGCGGGTGTGTCCTCCGGCTCCGCGGCCGCCGGGCCGTCGGTGTCGGCGGCCGCCGCGGCTCCGCCGGTCCCGTCCGGGTCGGGGGGCGTCTCGCCACCCCCGCCGCATCCGAGGAGGAGGAGGTGTCCCGCCGCCGCCAGCACGAGGGGCGATGGGAGGCGGCGCGGGCGCGTGAGGAACGAGGTGCGCGGGGACATCGGCCGGGGAGGGTTCAGGGGGAGGTGCCGGGTGACGCCCGGCGATGCGTGCAACCGGCGGGCCACGGCCCGCGTCTGTGTGCACAGGGCGTATACGCCCAACGCACATAACGAACGGGAGCATCGGGTGAATCCACACCAGGTCGCGCGTTTCCTGCCGCTGACGCCCGTGGCCTTCGAGATCCTCCTTGCCCTCGCCGGCGGCGAGGCGCACGGCTACGCCATCCTCCAGGAGATCGAGCGCCGCACGGAGGGACGCATGAGCCCCCACGCGGGCACCCTCTATCGGGCCCTGGCGCGGCTGGTGGCCGACGGGCTGCTGGAGGAGCTCGACGAGCGGCCGGAGGCCGGGCCCGGCGACGAGCGGCGGCGCTACTACGGCCTCACGGATCTGGGCGAGGCCGTGGCGGCCGGAGAGGCGCGACGCCTGGAGGACCTGGTGGCGTCGGCCCGGGCCCGCAACCTCCTGGCGCCGGGGCGGGCGTGAGCACCTCGAACGAGCGCGCGGCGACGAGGGCGGCGGTGGCCCTCTTCCGGGTCATGCTCCTCGCGTATCCGCCGCGCTTCCGGCGGCGACACGGGAACGAGATGGTCCGCGTCTTCCGCGACCGGGCTCGACGCCGCCTCCTGGTGCACGGGCGGGCGGGGCTCCTGCGGCACCTCGCCGGCGCCGTCGCCGACGTGGCGGTGACCGCGCCCGCGGAGTGGCTGCACCCCATCGGCGCGAGAGAGGGACCGGGCGCCCGGCGGGGATCACGGCTCGCCCGCTTCGGCAGGGAGGTGCGCTGGGCCGGCCGCTCGCTGCGGCGGAGCCCCGCCTTCACGGGGGTGGCGGTCGTCACCGTGGCGCTGGGCATCGGCGCGACCACAGCCATCTTCACGCTGGTCGACGGCATCCTGCTGAGGTCGCTCCCGTACCCGGATCCGGACCGGCTCGTCGTGGTGAAGCACGCGGTGCCCGCACTGGACCTCCCCGAGGCGGGCCTCTCCGAGGGGACGTATCTCCACTACCGGGAGCACGCCCGCTCCCTGGAGCGGATCGGCGCCTACCTCGAGAACGTGGTCAACCTCGCCGGCGACGGGACGCCCGAGCGGGTCCAGGTCGCCCTCGTCTCCTCCGGCCTCCTGGAGATGCTGGGCGCGCGGCCCGCGGTGGGCCGCCTCTTCACCGAGGAGGAGCAGGCGCCCTTCGACCCGGAGGTCATGGTGTCCGTCGTCCTGAGCCACGACCTGTGGGTCCGCCAGTACGGCGGAGACCCCGCCGTGGTGGGCCGGACCGTGGAGCTGAACGCGGCCCCGAAGCGGGTGGTGGGCGTCCTGGAGGCCGGCTTCGGGTTCCCCGGTCCCGCCACGGCCGTCTGGTACCCGCTTGGGCTCGACCCGAGCTCGGCGGCCGTGGACGGCTTCTACTTCGGGAGCGTGGCGCGGCTGGCGCCGGGCGTCGCCCCGGCCGACGCGGAGCGCGAGCTGCGGGCGCTCGTCCCGGGCCTCGCGGAGGCCCACCCGGACGCGGCCCCGGCGCTCTTCGGGGAGGGCGGGCTGACGCCCCTCGTCCGGACCCTCGAGGACGAGGTCGTCGGCGAAGCGCGGCCCGTGCTGTGGATCCTCATGGGCAGCGTGACGCTCGTCCTCCTCGTCGCGTGCGCCAACGTGGTCAACCTGATGTTGGTGCGCGCCGAGCACCGCCGTAGGGAGGTGGCGCTGCGGCTCGCGCTGGGCGCCGGGCGCGGGCGCCTGCTGCGGCAGCTCCTGGTGGAGAGCCTGGTGCTGGGGCTCGCGGGCGGCGCCCTGGGCGTGGGCCTCGCCTTCGCGTTCTCCGACGCCGCCGCGGCTCTCCTCCCCTTCCGCTTTCCCGGCGGCTTCACGCCCGACGGGTGCGTGCTCGCCGGCGCGGCGGCGCTCTCCGTGCTGACGGCGGTGGCCGCGGGCCTGCTCCCCGCGGCCCACGTCGCGCGCCGTGAGCCGGAGCCGTCGGGCTCCC
>JAHWKH010000355.1 GCA_019347995.1 Gemmatimonadota bacterium
GACCCGGCGCGCGAGGCCAGGTCTTCCAGGGAGGCGAACGGGCCCCCCTCGCGCCGTGCGGCGACCAGTGCGCGCACCTCGTCCGCGCGCACGCCCAGCACGTAGCCCAGCCCGAGGCGCACGGCCATCGGCCCGGCCACGGTGCACGCGACGTCGCTGGCGTTCACGTCGGGTGCCAGCACCTCGATCCCCCGCCGCTGGGCCTCGTGGACCAGCGCGTCGGGCGGATAGAAGCCCATGGGCTGCTCGTCCAGCAGCGAGCACAGGAACTCCGCCGGGTGGTGCACCCGCAGCCAGGTCGACTGGTAGGCCAGCAGCCCGAACGCCGCGCCATGGGCCTTGGGAAAGCCGAAGCCCGAGAAGCCCTCGACCATCGCGTAGACGCGCTCGGCCAGCTCCCGCTCGACCCCGTGGAGGGCGATGGCCCCGGTCACGAAGCGCTCGCGGTGGGAGCTCATGGCCTGGGCCGAGCGCTTGCGGCTCATCGCCCGGCGCAGCCCCTCGGCCTCGCCGGGGCTGAAGCCCGCGAAGGCCTGGGCGACCTCGATGACCTGGTCCTGGAAGATGATCGTGCCCAGGGTCTCGCGCAGGGCCGGCTCCAGGCTGGGGTGCAGGTAGGGCACTACGAAGGACGGGTCCTCGCGCAGGCGCTGGCGGCGCTCGACGTAGGGGTTCACCGCGCCGCCCACGATCGGGCCCGGGCGCACGATGGCCACCTGGATCGTGAGGTCCTCCAGCGTCGCGGGGCGCGTGCGCCGCAGCGAGCCCATCTGCGCGCGCGACTCGATCTGGAAGACGCCGGTGGTGTCGGCCTCCTGGATCATCGCGAAGGTGGCCGGGTCGTCGTAGGGGATGGTGCTGAGGTCGATGCGCTCCCCGCGGTGGGCGGCGATGAGCTCCACGCAGCGCTCGACGGCAGAGAGCATCCCCAGGCCCAGCAGGTCGATCTTGAGAAAGCCCGCGTCCGCGCAGGAGTCCTTGTCCCACTGGGCGAGCTGGCGCCCCTCCATGGCCGCGGGCACCAGGGGCACGCAGTCCACCAGCGGCCGGGTGGCCACGATCATGCCCCCGGAGTGCTGGGAGAGATGGCGCGGCAGGCCGGCGACCTCGCTGGAGAGCTCGGCCAGCGCGCTCCAGCGATCCCCCGGCGCGCCCGTGCGGCGCTGGGGGCCCAGGGCCCGGTCGATGTCACGCCCCACGCCCTCGGCCGAGAAGCCTTCTGAGGCGCGGGCGACGCGCTCGAGCTCGGCGGCGGGCAGGCCCAGTGCCTTGCCCAGCTCGCGGATGGCCCCGCGGGCACGGTAGGTGGGGAAGGCGGCCACCAGCGCGGAGCGGTCGCGGCCGTAGAGGTCGTGTACGCGCGGGATGAGCACCTCGCGCACGTCGCGCGGGAAGTCCAGGTCGATGTCGGGCAGCGCGGTGATCTCCTCGTTGAGGAAGCGCCCCAGGTGCAGCTCGTTGGCGATCGGGTCCACGTGGGACAGCCCGGTGAGGTAACAGACGATCGACGACACGCTCGAGCCCCGCCCGCGCCCGGGCGGCAGCAGAGCGCGCGCGGTGTGCGCCCCGCGGACCTCGACGGCCACCTCGCGCGCGAGCTCGAGCAGGTCGCGGTGCAACAGGAAGAAGCCCGCCAGGCCCAGGCCGTCGATCACCGCCAGCTCCTCCTCCAGGCGCGCGGCGGCCTCGGCGCGCCGCGCCGCGCCGGCCGGGTAGCGCGCGTCGAAGGCGGCGTGGCAGGCCTCGGCCAGGCGGCGGGCCGCCGTGGAGTCCTCGGCCCCGGGGTAGCGGTAGCCCAGGTCGTTGGTGAGGTCGAAGCGCAGGGTGTCGGCCAGGCGCCGGCTCTCGGCCACCGCCTCGGGGTGGTCGGCGAAGCGTGCGGCCATGGCCCGCGGGGAGGCCAGCACGTGGCTGTGGTTGGGCCGGCGCAGGGGCTCGGAGGCGTCCAGCGTGGTGCCGTGGCGGATGGCCACCAGCGCGTCCTGCGCCCGGGCCCGCGCAGGGGCGTGCGCGTGGACGTTGCCCGTGGCCACGGTCGGGACCCCCAGCGCCGCGGCCAGCCCGGCCAGCGCCCGGTTGCGCGCGCGGTCGTGGCGCGCGTAGGGGCGCTGGAGCTCCACCCGGAAGCCATCGCGCCCGAAGGCCTCCAGCAGGCGCCGGGCCGTCGCCTCGTCACCCACCCCGTGCGTCGCACAGCCGCTCAGGCACACCAGGCCCTCGGCGTGGGCCTCGACATCAGCCAGCGCCACCCCCGGCTCCCCCAGCCGCCGCTGCGCCGAGCCGTCGCGCGTATGCGCGTGGGCGCGCGTGAGCAGCCGGCACAGGTTGCGCCAGCCCCGCGCATCGCGCACCAGCAGGGTGAGGTGCCGCGCCGGGGCACCGGGCGGATCGACCACGGTCACCTCTGCCCCGTGGATGGCGCGCAGCCCCAGCGCCCGGGCCGCCTCGGCGTGCTCCATGGAGCCCGAGACGGAGTCGTGGTCGGTCAGCGCGAGCGCCCCGTGACCCTGCTCCAGCGCGGCGGCCACGAGCTCGTCGGACTGCGACGCCCCGTCGAGGAACGAGTAGGCGGAGTGGCAGTGCAGCTCGACGTAGGCCATGACGAACAGATGTTCGCATCTGGTTCAGATGGACTCCGCCTCGGCCTGTCAGGCACCGGCGAGCCGCGGCTTGCCACACCGCGTGAAACCGCTCAGGGAAAGGCCAGGTCGCTGACGTCGATGATGGCGGTGCGGGCGAGATCCTGGGCGAGGAAGTCGTTGCGCTGGGCGATGTAGAAGGCGTCAGGGCCGGTGGTGGCCACGGCGGCGATGCTCTCGGGCGCCCTGACGAGGTCCTTGTCGCGGTCGTCGATGGCGTAGCGCAGCAGGAGGCTCGTGCGGGGCGCGGCGGTCCTGAGCTCTGCATCGGTGTGGCCGCCGTCGGGCTGGGGGATCGTCACCGCCTTGGTCTCGATGTCGACCCGCTGGTAGCCGTAGAAGATGCGCCCGGCGGCGCCCTGGGGGGATAGGAAGCTGGCGTAGGAGGCT
>JAHWKH010000356.1 GCA_019347995.1 Gemmatimonadota bacterium
AGCTGGTCGACGCCTTCCCGATCGTCTCGATCGAGGACCCGCTGTCCGAGGACGACTGGGACGGCTGGATCGCGCTGACCGAGGCGCTGGGCGACCGGGTGCAGATCGTGGGCGACGACCTCTTCGTCACCAACCCCACCCGGCTGGCCGACGGCATCGCCCGGGGTGCGGCCAACGCGCTGCTGGTGAAGGTCAACCAGATCGGCACCCTCACCGAGACGCTGGCCGCCATGCGCCTGGCCGACGAGTCGGGCTACCGGTCGGTGATCTCCCACCGATCGGGCGAGACCGAGGACACGATCATCGCCGACCTGGCCGTGGCGACCGCCGCCGGGCAGATCAAGACCGGCAGCGCGAGCCGCACCGACCGCGTGGCCAAGTACAACCAGCTCCTGCGCATCGAGGAGACGCTGGGCGACAAGGCCGTGTACCCGGGACGGACGCTGTGGCGCGACTGAGGAGGCTGATCCTGCCGGCCATGCTCGGCCTGGCCGCCTACTGGGCGGTGTTCGGAGGCGAGTACTCGGTCTTCGAGGTCCGACGGGCGCGCCAGGGTGCGGCGGCCGAGGCGGCCGCGCTCGAGCGGCTGCGCCAGGAGATCGACTCCCTGCAGGCCCGCGCCGACTCGCTGGAGAGCGACTCCGCCGCGCTGGAGCGCCTGGCGCGGGAGCATTTCGGCATGATCCGCGACGGCGAGGTGCTCTACCGGTTCGCCGAGCCCGAGCCGCCCGATTCGGTTCCATCCGGCCCGGGAGGCGGGGGCCGCTGATCGCCCGGGGAGGGCGACTCGCTCCCCGGTCCAGCCCCGGATGACGGAGGCCGCTGATCCCCCGACGCGAGCGCGTCCGGGGCCGTCCCACCCTCGGAGGCCGGACGGACCAGGGCCCCCACACCCATGGCGGCGGCCTCCGCCCGGAGCAGGGCCGGGCGCGCGAGCCTCGGCCACAGCGCCCGCGTCCCCAGCATGACCGTCGCCACCGGGGCCGCCACCGAAAGGAGCGGCCCCAGCACGGTGGCGAGGCCCGTGAAGCCTCCCAGCGGCTGGAGGAGCAGGGCCACCAGCGTCGCCAGCACCACCATCAGGCCCAGGAGGTGCCCCCTGCGGTCGACCTCCACCTCCAGCGACGTGTCGCCGTCCTCGCGCCGCAGGCGGACGAAGGTGCGGCCCACACCGTGGTCCTCGCGCCAGAGAAAGCCCGTGACGTCGTGGTGGAGCTCTCCGGTGCGCTCCAGGCTCTCCTCGATGGCGTCGCGGGCCCGGGGAACCGAGGCCTCGGGCAGACGCCCCGGGAAGCGGGCCCGCACGCGCGCGTGGGACGGCGCGCCCAGGAAGATCCTCTGGACGGGATCGGGCCGCGCCGGCACCAGGCGGGCGGCCCGCCGCACCGCGTCGGGATCGATGCCCGCCTCCCGGGCGATGGAGGCCAGCTCGTCCAGGGTATGGCCGCCGGAGGGGACGGCGGGGCCGCGCAGCTCCACCTCCGTCGCCCGGCGCAGGATGAGGGCCGCCTCCTCCTCGGAGAAGCGGACCTCCGAGGGGTCCTCGTCAGCCATGGCGCCGCCCACGCCCGCGCTGTATCGTCGACCCGGGGGGGCGACGCGCGCCCCCGGCTCCCCTCACGCGCCCTCCGACCCCTCCGAAGGCTCCGTCTCCCGGGAGCGCCCGGGCTCCAGCCCCAGCACCCTCTTCGCCGCCTCGGCCAGCGCCTCGCGGTCGGCGCCTTCGGGCAGCGCCGGCGCCTCCCACTCGCCCTCCGCCGGCTCCTCCTCGCCCTCGTGGCCGGGAAAGCCGCCGCGCCGCACGCCCGTCACCTTCTCCATGAACGGCGCGAACAGGTCGAGGGGGATGGGGAACAGGGTGGTGGAGTTGTTCTCGGCGGCGATCTCCACCACGGTCTGGAGGAAGCGCAGCTGGAGGGCCGCGGGGTGGCGGGCCATGACGTCGGCCGCCTGCCCCAGCCGCTTCGAGGCCTGGAACTCCCCCTCCGCGCTGATGACCTTGGCGCGCCGCTCCCGCTCGGCCTCGGCCTGACGCGCCATGGCCCGCTGCATCTCGTGGGGCAGCCCGATGTCCTTGATCTCGACGCCGGTCACCTCGATGCCCCACGGGTCGGTGCCCATGTCGATGATCTCGCGGACGATCCCGTTGATGCGGTCGCGCTCGGCCAGCAGGTCGTCGAGCTCGGACTGGCCGATGACGCTCCGCAGCGTCGTCTTCGCGAGCTGGCTGGTGGCGAAATAGTAGTCCTCGATCTCCACCACCGCCTTGGCCGGGTCGGCCACGCGGAAATACACCACCGCGTTGACGGTGACGCTCACGTTGTCCTTGGTGATCGTCTCCTGGGGCGCGATGTCCAGGGCCACGATGCGGAGGTCCATCTTCTTCATGCGCTCGATGCCGAACGGGAGCACGAAGACCAGGCCCGGTCCCTTCGCCCGGATGAGCTTCCCCAGCCGGAACACGACGCCCCGCTCGTACTCGAAGAGGATCTTCAGGCTGGTGAGGATGGCCGCCCCGCCGACGACGGCGAGGGGAATGAGCACGGTCCCGAAGTCCACGAGTCGCTCCTGGCGGGGTGGGTCCGGCTGGGCCGGAAGTGCGGGTCGACGGGGGTACGGAGGCGGTCCCGACGATCCTCCCCGGAAGCCGCCCGACCCCGTTGCAGCGTGGGGCCGGGAGGCCCGCGGCGCAAGGCGCGGCGGTCCTTCCGCGGGGCCTTCACGAGGGGCCTGTCCGGTCTTGACACGGGGGGGTGCCGACCTGAGCTTTGACGCTCTCCTGCCGGAGTAGCTCAGTCGGTTAGAGCAGCGGAATCATAATCCGCGTGTCGGGGGTTCGAGTCCCTCCTCCGGCACTGCAAGCGGGACAACGACTTACGGCCTTTCGGGCGCTCGCCTGGGGGGCCGTTTTTCGTGCCGTTTGTGTCCATTTTGTGTCCACATCATCCCCAGCGGGCGCGGCCCCTTCCATCTGACGGGATGCGGGCTTGCCGTTCCCCTTCTCCACGGCGCGCTCCCAGGCTTCGGG
>JAHWKH010000357.1 GCA_019347995.1 Gemmatimonadota bacterium
TGGCCCACGGCAGCTACTTCCTGGTGGCGCATTTCCACTACGTGCTGATCGGCGGCGCCGTTTTTCCGCTGATCGGTGGCTTGTACTACTGGTATCCCAAAATGGTCGGACGAATGATGAGCGAACAAATTGGCAAGTGGAGCTTTGCGATGGCCGTCATCGGCTTCAACGTGACCTTCTTTCCAATGCATCAGCTCGGGCTGGAGGGCATGCCGCGGCGCGTCTACACCTACCTGCCCGACCTCGGCTGGGACACGCTCAATCTGGTGGCGACCGTGGGCGCGTTCGTGCTGGCGGCCGGGCTGCTGGTGATGATGGTGAACCTGGCCTGGAGCTCCCTCCTGGGGCCGCTGGCGGAGGCGGATCCCTGGGGCGGCGACACGCTGGAGTGGGCGACGGCGTCCCCGCCGCCGCTCTACAACTTCCGCACGCTTCCCGTGGTGGCGGGGCGCTACCCGCTCTGGGACCAGGAGGACGTGTACGCCGCCCCCGGCTTCACGGGCCTCGAGCTGTTCGACCCCGACCACCCGCGCCGCGAGACCCTGGCCACCACGGTCCTGGACGCCGAGCCGGCCTTCCGGCGCACCCTGCCCGGGCCCACGGTCTGGCCGCTGGCGCTGGCGGGCTCGCTGGCGGTGTTCGCCATCGGCTCCATGGTGGACCTGTGGCTGGTGCCCGTGGGGGCGGCCCTGGCCTTCGTCAGCATGGTGGGCTGGCTCAGGCCGCCCCGGCGCGAGGAGGCACCGTGAGCGCGCCGGCGGGGGTGGTGGCCGTGGAACGGCTTCCCACGCAGCCGGAGGGCCGCGAGGCCCCCGAGTGGTGGGGGGTGCTCGCCCTGATCGTGATCGAGGGCGTGGTCTTCACCGCGCTCATCGCCAGCTACTTCCACTTCCGCACCCGGCACCTGGAGTGGCCGCCGCCGGGCATCGAGCCTCCCGAGCTCCTGCTCGCCAGCCTCAACACCGTGCTCCTGATCGCCTCGGCGCTGCCCGTCCTGCTCTCGGTGAGGGCCCTGCGGGGGGGGAACGAGCGCACGCCGCGATGGGCCCTGCCCGTGGGGATGCTCATGCTCGTCGTCTTCGTGGCGGTGAAGGCCTACGAGTACAGCCACGAGCCGTGGGGCGCGGGCACGCACGCCTACGGCTCCGTGGTCTTCACCATGACCGGGCTCCACCTGGCCCACGTGAGCGCGGTGCTGCTCAAGACCGGCGTCGTCTGGTCGTACCTCCTCCAGGGCCGCGTCGAGGCGAGGCGGCCGGTCCCGCTGGAGGCGAACGCCCTCTACTGGTATTTCGTCATCGCCGTGTGGATTCCGCTCTTCACGACCATCTACCTCGTGCCGAGGATCTTCTGATGCCCGGCCGCCCCACCCTGTGGCTCGCCTTCCTGGGCGGCCCCGTCGCCTGGTCGGCGCACCTCCTTGCGAGCTATCCGCTGGTGCCCCTGGCCTGCGAGAGCGGCTCGACCATGGCGCTGAACCTCGTGACGGTGGCCATGCTCACGCTGGCCGGGGCGTCGGCGGCGGCGGGTGCGTGGGGGCTGCGCAGGCTCGGTCGGACGTCCGGCGGCGGCTCCACCGCGGCGCCTCCCGGTCCCGCGGGGACGGGCGGCGGCTCCCCCTCCGCGGAAGCGGCCGTCCGCAGGGCGCGCTTCATGGCGCGCTTCGGCCTGTGGTCCGGCCTGTTCTTCATGCTCGTCATCGCCGTGGAGGGGCTCCCGCCCCTCCTCCAGCACCCCTGCCTCTCCGTCGGATGATCGCCCTGCTCCACGCCGGCGGCGTCGTGGGTCCGGGCGAGGCGTGGAGTGCCTGGACCCTCGACCCCGTGATCACGCTGCCCCTGGCCGCGCTGGGCGCCGCCTACGTCCTGGGCCGTCGCCGCATGCCGCACGGGAGCGACGCGGGCCGGCGCGCGTCCCTCGCCTTCCAGGCCGGTTTCGGCGCCCTCCTGCTGGCGCTGGTCTCGCCCATCGACGCGCTGGGCGAGGCCCTCTTCTCCGTGCACATGGTGCAGCACATGCTGCTGGTCCTGGTGGCCGCGCCGCTGCTGGTGATGGGGCGGACGCTTGAGGTCTGCCTGTGGGTCCTCTCCCCGGAGCGGCGCAGGGCGCTGGTGGTCGGCTGGCAGCGCTCGTGGGGGCGGCGGGCCTTCGCGCTGCTGACCTGGGGCCCGGCGGCATGGTCCGTCCACGCCGCGGCGCTCTGGGTGTGGCACGCGCCGGTGCTCTACCAGGCCGCCCTCGCGAGCGACCTGGTGCACACCGTCGAGCACGCGAGCTTCCTGGGGACGGCCGTGCTGTTCTGGTGGGTGCCGGTGCGGTGGGCCACCCGCGGGCGCCGGGGCCACGGCGCCGGCATCGTGTACGTGTTCACGACCGCGCTCCAGGCCGGCGCCCTGGGGGCCATCATCACGTTCGCCGAGATCGCCTGGTATCCCGCCCACCAGGCCGGCGTCGAGGCCTGGGGGCTGCGCCTCATCGAGGACCAGCAGCTCGCCGGCCTGGTCATGTGGCTGCCGGGCGGCCCCTGGGGCGTGGTCGTCGGCATGCAGGTGATCTGGCTGGTGATGGGCGCCTTCCTCGACCCGATCGGGATCATGCTGATCACCGCACCTTTGTTCTTCCCGATCGTCATCCAGCTCGGCTTCGATCCGGTGTGGTTCGGCATCCTCCTCATCGTGCTGATCGAGATGGCGCTGATTACGCCACCGGTGGGCCTGAACCTCTATGTCGTGCAAGGCGTCCGCGGCCGCGGCAACCTAACCGAGGTGATGGTCGGCGCCATCCCCTTCGTCATTGCCATGCTGATCATGGTGGGCCTGCTCATCCTGTTCCCCAGCCTTGCCCTGTTCCTGCCGGAACTGGCGTTCCGTTGAGCAAGGGGGAGGAACCCTGAGCAGCTGGTTGGCGGCCGGCGCGCCGCAGGGTCCTGATGACGGGTCCCTCCGGGCCGATCAGATCCGCCACCTCGAGCCTGGTACCGGCACATGTCGGCATGCCGTCTACGGCGATCACGTCCTTC
>JAHWKH010000358.1 GCA_019347995.1 Gemmatimonadota bacterium
CCCTTCATCGCGCCCACCATCTGGTCGAGGATGTCGCGCGCTCCGGTGGCGTAGGCGTCGGCGGCCTCCCGCAGGTCCTCCTCGTAGGCCGGATCGACGTCGCCGCGGCGGGGATATTCGCCCCGCAGGATGCGGTCGTAGTCGCCGCTCTCGATCCAGGCCCGCGTCTCCGACAGGCGCAGGACCCAGAAGGGGTGCGTGGTGCCCATGAGGTTGAGGATCTTGAACACCTGGTCGGCCACGTCGCCGCCGGCGCGGTACTCCTCGGCCTGCTGGATGAACTCCTGCAGGCTCGTCTCGTCGTGCTCGCCGCCGCCCGCCATCTTGAGCATGGCCTTCATGGCCACCTCGGGGTCCTGGATGGAGAGGAGCGCGGCCCGGTCGGCCGACAGCTCGCTCTTGCGGTACCACTCCAGGAGCGCCACCAGCACCGCCCGGGCCGCCATGCCCACCAGCGGGAAGCCCATGGAGGCGAGCT
Organism: Gemmatimonadota bacterium; assembly: GCA_019347995.1. The sequence goes on from JAHWKH010000358.1 coordinate 479, forward strand.
GGATGAGCAGCACCGTCATCGTCCGGTACAGGACGTGGTCGCTCATGATGTGGCCGAGCTCGTGGCCGATGACGTAGGCCAGCTCCTCGTCGTCCAGGAGCTTGACCGTCCCGGAGTTGAGGATGATGAACGGCTGGTCCATGCCGTAGGCGCCGGCGTTCACCATGGGCGTCTGCGACACGAAGACCGGGTAGATCTGGGGCGCGTCCAGGGTGCGCGACACCTCCAGGTGCAGGGCGTGGACGCGGCCGAACTGGTTGGGGGAGACCCGCACCGCGTTGGCCTGGAAGGCCAGGCGGATGGGCTTCTCGCCGAAGAACCCGAAGAGCCGGCGCAGCACGTCGTCGAAGACCGGCACCTTCCTCAGGGCCGAGAGCGCGGCCTTGTCGGCCGGGTGCTCCCAGGAGCGCGAGGCGATGTCCGTGAGGATGCGCCGCGCCCGGGCGCCGTCGTCGCCACCGGGGAAGCCGCCCGCGTCGCCGCCGCCGCCTCCGAAATTGCTCTCGTCCGTCATGTCCGTCCTCCAGGAAGTGCATACGGTGGGCGAGGTGCCCCTCGCCCTCTACGGCGCGGCGCGGCGCCGGGTTTCGCCGTCCATCTCCTGAGACGGCTCGGGGTGGCCGGGGGGATGCCCGGCGACGCCCGGCCTGCGAGCCCGCGCCTCATGCCTCCAGCGCCCGCGCCAGGTCCTCAAGCAGGTCGGCCTCGTCCTCGATCCCCACGCTCAGGCGGATGATGCCCTCCGTCACGCCCATGGCCAGGCGCCGCGCCTCGGGCACCGACGCGTGGGTCATCACCGCCGGGACGTTCACCAGCGACTCGACGCCCCCCAGGCTTTCGGCGAGCTGGAAGACCTGCACGCTCTCCGCGAACGCCTTCGCCCGCTCGAGGGTCCCCACGTCGAAGGACACCATGCCGGTGAAGCCCGACATCTGCCGCTTCGCCAGCTCGTGCTGCGGGTGCGAGGGCAGCCCGGGGTAGTGCACCGCGTCGACCCGGGAGTGGTCCTGCAGGAAGGCGGCCACGGCCAGGCCGTTGGCGTTGTGGGCCTTCATGCGCACGTGCAGCGTCTTGCAGCCGCGCAGGCAGAGCCAGGCGTCCATGGGGCCCGGCACCGCGCCCGTGGACTTGCGCACGAAGCGGATCTCCTCGGCCAGGGCGTCGTCGTCCACCACGACCATGCCGCCGATGATGTCGGAGTGGCCGTTGAGGTACTTGGTGGTGGAGTGGACGACCACGTCGGCGCCGGTCTCCAGCGGCCGCTGGTTGAAGGGCGACGCGAAGGTGTTGTCCACCATGAGCAGCGCGCCCGCGTCGTGGGCCACGTCGGCCGCGGCCCTCAGGTCGCAGAGCCGCATCATCGGGTTCGACGGCGTCTCCACGTGGACGATCCTCGTCCGCGCGGTGACGGCGGCGCGGATGTCGTCGGGGTCCCGGCTGTCGATGAACGTGAAGTCGATGCCGATCTTCTCCAGGACCCGGGAGAACATGCGCATCGTGCCGCCGTAGACGTTCTCCTCGCTCACCACGTGGTCGCCCTTCGAGAGGCGCTTGACCACCGACTCGATGGCGCTGAGCCCGCTGGCGAACGCGACGCCGTGCCGTCCTCCCTCCAGCGCCGCCACGTTGCGCTCCAGCGCCTCCCGGGTGGGGTTCGACACCCGGGCGTAGTCGTAGCCCAGCTTGGGCTCGGCCACCGCCGGCTGCACGTAGGTGGAGGTCTGGAAGATGGGGGGCATGATCGCCCCCGTGACCGGCTCGGGCTCCTGGCCGGCGTGGATGGCCAGGGTGCCGAAGCCGGGGGTGCGGGCGCTGCTCTCGGACATGGTCTCCTCGGGCTCGACGGGTGGATGGCGCCGGCATGGGCCGGGATCCGTGCAAGCTACATGGATCGCCGGTGCGCCGCTGTGGGGCGCGCCGGCGACGAAGAGGGCCCGCCCCCGGACGGGAGCGAGCCCGCGCCGGCAGAAACCTCACGATCCTCGTGCTGGTCGTGCTGTTGCTCGGCGTGAGCGTCGCCGGAGCCTACTCGTGGATGACCGGAGCGTCGGGGCCGACGAACCCAGTCTCCGTCCAGGTTCCGCGCGGCGCCACCGCCCAGGAGGTCGGCTCGCTCCTGGAGGAGCAGGGCGTGATCCGCTCGGCGCTCGCGTTCCGCGTCCTCGCGTCGTTCCGGGACATCGGCGCGTCGCTGCAGGCGGGCCGGTACGAGCTCACCACGAACATGGCGATCGACGACGTGTTCGACGCTCTCGAGTCGGGGCCCGCTCCGAAGAGGGAGATCACGTTCACGCTCCCCGAGGGGCTGGAGCTCCCCGAGGCCGCCGACCACGTGGCCGAGATTGGGCTCGATCCCGAGCGGTTCCGGCGGCTGGCCGAGAGCGGCGACTTCGCGGTGCCGCCCTACCTGCCGCCCGGGACGGAGACGCTCGAGGGCTTCCTCTATCCGGAGACGTACTCCCTGCCCCGGCGCATCGATGAGAAGGGCCTGATCGAGCGGCTGCTCCAGCAGTTCCGGACGGTCGCCGGTGAGC
>JAHWKH010000359.1 GCA_019347995.1 Gemmatimonadota bacterium
GGCCGCTGGACCGGCCGCCGGTGCGGGTGCGCGACGGCCGCGTGGAGATCCTGGCGATGGGCGTGCCGACGCCCGACTGACGGCGACACGGTCCGTCGATGCGAGCCTTCTGGAAAAAGGAAAGGGACCCGGGATGCAGCCGCTGCGGAGGATGGGCGCCTGGCTCTCCGACCGCCTCGCCCTCCGCCACCTCACGGAGAGCATGGGGCACGAGGTGCCCAGGGGCACGGCCACCGGCCCCTCGGGCTGGATGTACGTGCTGGGCTTCACGGCCCTGGCGCTGCTCCTCCTGCAGGTCGTCTCCGGGATCGCTCTGGCCACCCGTTACGTGCCCGCCGCCGGCAGCGCCTACGAGAGCGTGCGCCTCATCACGGAGGAGACCGGGTCGGGGCGTCTGATCCGGGGGATGCACTTCTGGGGCGCCACCGGCCTCGTCGCGTTCGTCCTGGTGCACATGGCGCGGGTCTTCCTCACCGGATCCTTCAAGTTCCCGCGGGAGGGGACGTGGCTCACGGGCGTGGGGCTCCTGGTCCTGGTGCTGGCCATGGCGTTCACCGGACAGCTCCTGCGCTGGGACCAGGACGGACTGTGGGGCGTCGTGGTGGCCTCGCAGTACGCCGGGCGCGTGCCCTTCGTGGGAGATGCGCTGAAGCGCCTGATCCTGGCCGGCGACTTCCTGGGCGGCGCCACCCTCGGCCGATTCTTCGCCCTCCACGTCATCGCCATGCCCCTGCTCCTGCTCGGGTTGGCGGGGTACCACCTGTTCCTGGTCCAGCATCACGGGATCTCGGAGCCGCCCCGTGCGGGCGAGCCGGTGGAGAAGGACGGCTACCGGCGCCATTACCGGGAGCTGCTGGAGCGCGAGGGCGTGCAGCACTTCCCCTGGGCGGCCTGGCGCGAGGTGGTGGCCGCCGCCGCGGCGGTGGTAGCGGTGGTCCTCCTGGGCGCGCTGGTGGGCGCGCGGGAGCTGGGGGAGCCGCCGGACCCGGCCAGCGTCCCGCGCCAGCCCCGGCCCGACTGGTTCCTCATGTGGTACTACGCGCTCATCGCGGTGAAGCCCCGGGGACTCGAGGACCTCACGATGGTCTATCTGCCCATCGTGGCCCTGGCGGTCCTCCTCCTCGTCCCGATCGTGGCGCCGGCCGGCGAGCGCGCGCCGAGCCGGCGGCCGTGGGCGGTGGGCAGCGTCGCCGTCCTGGTCCTCGTCTTCGGTGCCCTCACGGCCATCGGGTACCGCGGCCCGTGGGTGCCCGACCTCGAGAGCGAGCCCCTCACCGCTGCGGAGCTGCCCGCGGCTTCGCCGGCCGCGCTGGAGGGCGCCCGCACCTTCCACGCCGAGGGGTGCCAGGCCTGTCACACCGTGCTGGGCCGCGGCGGGGCCTGGGGCCCGGAGCTGACGGACGTCCTGGCCCGCATGTCCCCGGCCAGGGTCAGCGAGCGCGTCCTCAACGGGATCGGCGACATGCCCCCGTACCGGGGCTCTCTCCCGGGGGCGGAGCTGGAGGCGATCCTCGCGTTCCTGCAGGTCGTTGACGAGGAGCGCGGGCCATGAGCGGGCGGTGGCGGGCACGGCGGGGCGGTGGCGGCCGGCTCGCCCCCGGGCGGCCGCGGGCGGGGCTCCGGCCTCCCGGGAGGACCGGGCGGGCGCTGACGTGGGCGCTGCTCGTGGCCGCAGCCGCCTGCTCCGCTCCCCATTCCGCCCTGGATCCGGCGTCGGAGGCCGCCTCCGCCATCGCCGACCTGTGGTGGCTGCTCCTCGCCGTGTGCGTCGGCGTGTTCGTGGTCGTCCTGGCGCTCTACGCGTACGCCGTGGCGCGGCGGCGGCCCCGGGAGGGAGGGGCGCGCGCGGTCCGCCCTGGCGAGGCATCTGCGGCGCGGAGGCGCGAGCCAGGCGGAGACGCCGGCGCGCCGGCGCACGGATCGAGCGGTGAGGCCGAGGTGGGAACCCCCGGTCCCGAGGAGGACGCGGAGTCCACGGGCCGGGGCCCGGTGCTCGCCGTGGTCGTGGGCGGGGCCGTCACGGCGCTGATCCTGGTGTGGCTCACGGTCGTCACGATCCTGACCAGCGGCCGCCTGCAGCGGGCCTCCGACATGGCGGGCGCCGACGCCGCGGGGCCGGAGGGGGCCGGGGAGCCCGTCGAGGTCCACGTGATCGGCCACCAGTTCTGGTGGGAGGTGCGCTACCCCGGAAGCGGAGCGGTCACCGCCAACGAGATCCACCTCCCCGCCGGCCGCCCGGCGCGGGTGCGGCTGACGTCGGGCGACGTGGTCCACTCCTTCTGGGTGCCCCGCCTGCACGGCAAGCGCGACATGACGCCCGGCCGCGTCGAGGAGCTGGTGCTGGCTCCCCGCGAGCCCGGCGTTTACCGGGGCTTCTGCAGCGAGTTCTGCGGCGTTCAGCACGCCCTCATGGGGCTCCTGGTCGTGGTCGAGGCGCCCGAGCGCTTCGAGGCGTGGCTGCGCGAGCAGGCGGAGGCCGCGCCGCGCCCGGAGGCGGAGGAGGCGCGCCGGGGCGAGCAGGTGTTCGTCGCGGCGCAGTGCGCCTTCTGCCACACGGTGCGGGGGCTCGAGGTGGCGGGTCCCGGGGACGTGGGCCCCGACCTCACCCACCTGGCCTCGCGGCGCACGCTGGGGGCCGGAACGGTGTCCAACGAGGCGGGTGCGCTGGCCTCGTGGATCACCGACCCCCACGCCCTCAAGCCCGGGGTGCGCATGCCCGCCACGCGGCTGGCGCCCGAGGACCTGGACGCTCTGGTGGCCTACCTGGGGAGCCTCCGGTGACGCCGCCGCGGGAGGGCGCCCTGGAGCAGGGGCTGGAGGCGGTGTGGGGGCGGGCGGGCGGAGCCCTGGGCTGGCTCTCGCCCGTGAACCACCGGGTCGTGGGAAAGCGCTACCTCGTCACCGCCTTCGTCTTCTTCCTGCTCGCCGGCATCCAGGCGCTCCTGATCCGGGTGCAGCTCGCCCGGCCGGAGAACACCTTTCTCGACCCCGCCACGTACAATCAGCTGTTCA
>JAHWKH010000035.1 GCA_019347995.1 Gemmatimonadota bacterium
CGGCCCTGCGCGACCTCGGTGTCACCCTCGTCCAGGGCTACCTCTTCGCCAGGCCGGCCTTCGAGGCGCTGCCGCACCCGGCCCTCTAACCGCGGCAGTCATTCCGACTTCTGCGCAGTGGCTGCACCTGCGCTTCATGCCGGTTGCTGCGCGAGCACCTCGGCCGCTCGACGGCAGAACGGGATAGCTTGGCTAGTTTTCAACCAGCACCACCGGCGGCTTGCCTGGCACTCGGAACGGCACGCCTTTGTGGTCGCACCGCGCGTCCGGCACCAGCTCGACATGGTGCGGGCGCTGGCGATCACGGGCGACCGGGTGAGCTTCATCCTGGAGGTCGACCCGGCGCGCGGCAAGGCGATGGAGCCGGTGAGGCAAGCCGCCGAAGCCGCGGTCGGCGCCGTCGAAGGCGTCGCCTCGGTGTCGGCGGTCCTGACGGCGCATTCCGCGACCCCGAGCGAGCCGAAGGAGAAGGGGCCGCCGCCGGAGCTGAACTTCGGCAAGAAGAAGCCAGCGGAGCCGGCCGAGAAGCGCATTCCCGGGATCGACAGCGTGATCGCGATCGCCTCGGGCAAGGGTGGCGTCGGCAAATCGACGGTTGCGGCCAACTTGGCGATCGCGCTGACGGCGCAGGGCAAGCGCGTCGGGCTGCTCGACGCCGACGTCTACGGGCCGAACATCCCCACCATGTTCGGCGAGGGGGGACGGCCACGGGTCACCGGAGCGAAGGGGAGCGAGCGCATCGAGCCCCTCCAGCGCCACGGCGTGCGCCTCATGAGCCTGGGCTTCCTGCTGGACAAGGAGCAGCCCGCCATCATGCGGGGGCCGCTCATCGCCGGGATCCTCAAGCAGTTCCTGGAACAGGTGGAGTGGGGAGCGCTGGACGTCCTGGTGGTCGACATGCCCCCCGGGACCGGCGACGCCCAGCTCTCGCTGGTCCAGACCATCGACCTGGACGGCGCCGTCATGGTCACGACGCCCCAGGACGTGTCCACCGGCGACGTGCGCCGGGCGATCCGCATGTTCGAGCGTGTGAACACGCGGGTGCTGGGCGTCGTGGAGAACATGGCCGGCTACCGCTGCCCCCACTGTGGCGAGGACGTGGCCATCTTCGGCCACGGCGGCGGCGAGCGCCTGGCGCAGGAGATGGACGTCCCGTTCCTGGGCCGCGTTCCCCTCGATCCGGAGGTGAGCGCCGCGGGCGACCGGGGCGAGCCCACCGCGCTCTCGGCTCCCGATTCGCCCGCGGGCGAGGCGCTCGCCGCCGTGGCCGAATCGCTGCGCGAGACCCTCGAGGCCGCGCCCGCGCGGCCATGACGGCGGTGGACCCTCCCCCCACGGCGGAGGCGCTGGAGAGCCTGCCGCTCCACGTCGTCCTGCGGGGCTGGCCCGAGACGCTGGTGCCGCTGCGCCGGGCCGGCGTCGACCTCCGGGCGGAGGGAGCCCGCTCCCTGGCGGGTCTTCCCGCCGCGGAGCGCCTGGTGGCGGCCTGCCTGGACGCCACGGCCTGGCGGGGGAGGCCGCGGTGAGCCCCCGCGTCACGCTCCTCACCGATTTCGCCACCCGCGACGGATACGTGGGGGCGATGAAGGGGGTGCTGGCGACGCTGGCCCCGGACGCCCTCCTGGACGACGTGGGCCACGACGTGCCGGCGGGAGACGTGTGGAGCGCCGCGTGGGCGCTGGGCCGGTACTGGAGCCGCTATCCGGAGGGGAGCGTGCACCTGGTGGTGGTGGATCCGGGGGTGGGCACCGGCCGCCGCGCCCTGGCTGCCGAGGCCGACGGACGCCTCCTGGTGGCACCGGACAACGGTGTCCTCACGCGGGTGCTGTCGCGGGCGTCGTCATGGCGCTGCGTCGAGGCGAGCGACGAGCGCTGGGTGGCGCCTCGCCGCTCCTCCACGTTCCACGGCCGCGACGTGTTCGCGCCCGCCGCCGGGCGCCTGGCCGCCGGCCTGCCACTGGACGAGCTGGGGCCCGTGGTGGCCGATCCCGTGACCCTGGAGGAGCCGGAGCCGAGCCGTGCGGGTGGGGAGGGGCGGGGCGAGGTGGTCTACGTGGACACCTTCGGCAACCTGGTGACCAACCTGCCGGGAGGGTGGCTGGACGGGGTGGACGGCGTGGAGGTGGGAGACCGGTGGGTGCCGCCCGGCGTCACGTACGGAGCCGCCCCCGCAGGCGGCCTGCTGGCTCTCGTCAACTCCGACGGGCTGATCGAGGTGGCGCTGCGGGACGGCTCGGCGGCCGAGCTGCTGAAGGCCGAGCGGGGGACGCCGGTGCGCCTCCTCGCCCGGGGCTGAGCCGCCCCGCTGCCCGGCGGGTCGCTACTCGCCCTCGAGCCAGCGGCGGTCGGCGGCGGAGAGCTGGTCGCCTCCGCCCCGGGCCTTGTCGATGAGCTTGAGGACGATCCAGCCCACCAGGAGCACCGGTGCCACCTTGAAGAGCAGCAGGGACACGATGCCGGTGGCGATGGAGAAGACCACCCCCACGATGGACAGCACGATGCCCGCCACGATGAGGGTGACGAGTCCGACGGCGAAGAACGTGAGCAATGTGCCGATCATGGTCCTGCCTCCGTGAATCACGGGACCGGGGTCCCGCCGTAGCCGAATGTCTCTTCGGGAGCCGTATCCGCCTCCCATTCTGTACTACGGATGTCCGGGGGGGAAGGATTCAGCGAACCCAGCCCACGTCGATGGAGCCGAACGCCGCCTCCACCTCCACCGTGATGCGTCGCTCCGCGGTCTCCCAGTCGGGGGAGTAGTAGTCGTCGCCGCGCTTCACGAGACCCTGGGCATCCAGGGCCGTGAGGAAGGTCTTCTTCCGGAGCCGCACGCCGAGGCCCTCCGGAAAGCGGAGCCGGAGCGATCCGAGCCCCATCTTCACCCTCACGTCGGCGGGGCGCGCCCACGCTCCCGTCAGATCGAGGGTGACGTCGCCCACGCCCGCGTTCACCTCGATGGTGCGGGCGTTCAGGTTGCCCAGCCGCCGCGCCGTGAACTCGGCCGCGCCGACCTGGAAGCTGGCGTGGCGCATCTCGAGGGGGTTGGGCGAGGAGACGTCCACGCGGGACTCGGAGGCGCCGGTCTCGACCTGCAGGCGCGTGAGGGACAGGCCCCCGAGGTCGACGTCCGCCTCCACCGCGCCGAACGCCAGCTCCAGCTCCATGGAGACGCCCCGGGCGAGCTCCAGCTCCATCTCGCCGCCCCGCCGCGTTCCGAGGTTCATCTCGCCGCCCGTGCCCTCGATGCCGAGCCGGAGCCGGCCGCCGTCGAGCTCGGAGACGGGCTGGAACCGGTCCTCGTCGTAGCGGAGCTGCATGCGGTAGAGCAGATCGTCGTCGAGGGAGCGCACGTTGAAGCGGCCCGCGCCGTAGGTGACCCGCACGTCCAGGCTCTCCTCGCGGCCCTTCTGGCGGGACGTGCTCACCGTCCGCCAGCTCTGGGCCGCGGCCTCGGCCGCCGTGCCCGCGGCCAGGACGGCCAGGAGAGCGGCCACGCCCCGCGCCCTCATGCCGGGCCGCCCCCGTGGCCGTCGTCGTCCGCGTCCCCGCTTCCGGCAGGGCGCTCCGGCCGTGGCTCCCCCGCGTCCCCGCTCTCCGGGACGCGTCCCGGGCGAGGTCCTTCCGCGGCTCCGGCCTCGCGAGCCCCGGACGAAGGCCCGGACCGGCTCCCGCCGGTCCCGAACCCGTCGGATGCGGGGGGAGGCGGAGCGGCCGACTTCAGGTCCAGGTCCCAGTCGCCGAAGCCGCCGTACTCGGCGCGCCGGCCGCCGCGGGTGAGGAGCACCGCCCCGAAGCCCGTGATGGCCGCGGCCAGCGTCGCCAGCACGCCGAGGAAGACCAGGATGCCCTGGAACACGCCGGTCCACGGACCCGCCATCTCCAGGACGTTGGAGAGCATGAACGCCACCATGATCGCTCCGACTCCCGCGACAACGGTGCTGTAGGGATTGCCCGCGCGCACCCAGTCCAGCCGCTGGTAGCGCTGCTGGGCCACCCATTCGCCCAGGATCTGGGCCACGGCCACGTAGCCCAGCGCGATGGCCAGGGCCACCGCGAGGGGGAACAGCACGGCCCAGAAGGGAATGGCCAGGATGCCCACGATGGAGATCGCCAGCGCGACGAAGCCCAGCACCCACGCCGGGAGCGCCACGAACGCCCCTGCCACACCCACCATCGCGGCGCGCAGCGGCGCGTCGCGGACCGTGCGCGTGACCACGTCCAGGTTGTGCGGCGCGAAGTGCACCATGAGGCCGCCGATGAGGACGCCCAGCACCAGCACGCTCACGAGGTTCTCCAGCAGGCCGCCGAGTCCCCGGCCGATGGAGCGCAGCGGATTCCAGCCCCCGCCGATGCCCCGCGTCGCGTCGCGGATGTCCTCGCGGATCTCGGTGCGCAGCTCGCGCCGGATCTCGTCGCGCAGGCGGTCGCGCAGGTCGCGCTCCACCTCGCCGCGGTCGGCCGGTTCGGCCGCGCGCACCGTCGCCACCCGGCCGTCCACGGTCCCACCGTCGCGGTAGAGCCGGGCGTCGTCGGCCAGGTGAACGTCGCCGTCGATGCGGCCGCCTTCGGCCAGGGTGAGGGCCCCGCCCACGAGCACCACGCTCCCCTCCACCCGCCCGGCCACGCGCAGGTCGCCGCCCACCAGCAGGAGGCCGTCCTCGAGGGTCTCCCCCTCTTCCCCCACCACGTCCTCGTCCACGTGGACCCGCAGGGAAGCCAGGGCGTCCTCGCCCACGGCCTCCACCGCCCGGGCCAGCGCCAGGAGCCGGGTCGTGCTGCCGAGCAGCTCGCGGACGATCTCGTCCGGGGCGGCGGGGGGCTCGGGGGCGCCAGGCGCCGCCGGCGCCGCCGGCGCCGCGGCGGGCGCCCTCAGCGCGTCCTCCAGCGCCCGGTCGAGGTCGGCGGCGATCCGGCCCGCCTCCCCCCTCGAGCGTGGGCGGCTCCCATGCGATCAGGGCCCGCGCCAGCGGACCGTCGTCGAGCGCCACGGCCTGTCCCAGGAGCCCGCGCCAGGCCGATTCGAGCCCCGCGCCCGTCTCGTAGGATCCCACGACCCTGTCGTCCACCCGCACCTCGCCGTCCTGGAAGCGCACGTCCAGCGTGCCGCCGCCGGAGAGCTCGACGTGGAGCGCCGCCTCGTCGCGGCCCACGGCGATCTGCTTCGAGACCACCTCGCGCTCCTGCGCCGCGCCGGCCATCGGCCAGAGCAGGAGGGCGGCCCCCAGCAGGGTGGCGGCTCTATGCGCGCAGCTTCGCATGTCGTCCCTCGAGCCCTTGGGAGGCGAAGAGATTGAGATAGAGGACCCAGACGGCCAGGACGGTGACGATCGAGAACGCGATGAAGCCCGCCGCCGCCGTGGTCGGCGCCAGCGAGATCCCTTCAACGGCGGACCAGGCCCGGAACACGGTGGGGCTCTCCATGGCGGCGCCCGTCATCCACGCCGTCGCCGCCGACACGCGCTGGCTGCCCTGGATCCACAGGAACGAAGCCAGGCTGCCCGGCGTCACCAGCGGATGCGAGAACACCACCCACGCCACCATGGCGGTCACCACGGCCGGCGTGACCGCCACGCCCGCCACGGCGGCCCAGGCCTTCCGGGTCCGCAGCGACACCACCTCGCGGACGCGGGCCACGGCCAAGCGGCGCAGGCGGGCCAGCGCAGGCGCCGGCTCGGGCATGCGCACGGCCGCCATCACCCCGTCGGCGAACCCGGCCGACGGAGCCGGGCGGGGGAGGCGCTCCAGCGTCGAGACCACGCGCGCCAGTCCCTCCATCTCGTGGCGGCAGGCCCGGCACGCCCGCAGGTGGGCCTCGGCCGCCGCCGCCCTGCGGCCGGAGAGCTGGCCGTCCAGGAGCTCGTGCAGGCGGGACGGCGCGGGATGGCCGGCGGCCGCTCCGGCCGTGCCGGGCCCGAACCAGCTCCGCACGCGGGCGGCCCAGGGCAGGGCGGCCCGCTCACGGGTGGGCAGCGCCTCGAGGACGCGTCCCGCGAACCCCGCCGACGGGCTCAGCTCGGGAAGCGCCTCCAGCCCCGAGAACACCTCCTCCCACGCCTCCGCCCGCGCCCTGCAGCGGGCGCACGCATCCACGTGCTCCCGGGCCCGGACCGCGTCCCCCTCGGGGAGCTGTCCGTCCAGGAGCGCCTGGATGCGCTCGGCGGTGAGATGGAGGGCTTCTTCGCTCATGTCCGTATGTGTCGTGGTGCGGGATCCCGCCCTTCGGGAGCCCGTGCCGCCCTACGTGGCCGGTCGCGGCGGAGTTTCACGCATCATGCAAGGGCGTGCCGTCGTCTGTCGACCCCGCGGGGGGTCCTCACACCAGGTGCCCGAGCCGGTCCTTCAGCTCGTTGCGCGCCCGGTGGAGGTACGTCTTCACCGTGCCCAGGGGCAGCTCCAGGATCTCGGCGATCTCGTCGTACGCGTACCCCTCCACGTGCCGCAGGAGGATCACGGAGCGGTACTCGGGGCGCAGCTCCCCGATGGCCTCCTCGATCTGGCCGCCCAGCTCCTTGTTCTCCACGTACGCCAGGGGGCTCTCCTCCCCCGACTCCAGCGAGAGGCTGGTGCGATCTTCCTGCTCCCGGGTCGTGGCGTGTGGCGAGCCGTGGATGGAGACGGTGTCCAGCTTGCGCTTGCGCAGGTGATCGATGGTGTGGTTGTTCGCGATCTTGAAGATCCAGTTGCTGAACTTGTAGCGCGGATCGTAGCTGCCGATGGCGTTGAACGCCCGGATGAACGCTTCCTGCGCCAGGTCCTCCGCCAGCCCACGGTCCCGCACCATGCGGAAGACCAGGGAGAAGACCGGGCGCTCGTAGCGGGTGAGGAGCTCGCGGAAGGCGGGCTCGCGTCCATCCGCGGCCAGCCTGGCCAGCTCCCGGTCGTCGGTGTCGGCGTAGCTCAACGGCGTAGGGGCGTGCGCCGTGTCCGCGGGGCGGCGGGGGAGCCACCCTGCGAGCGTGCCGTCGAGTGCGAGCGCGCGGGACCGTGCCATGGCAGGGCCCCGTACGGATCGGCGGCGCCGCGGGTTTCGGACCGGGTGGGCACAGGGCTGATGAACGTCCCTCCCACGGGAGGGTAGGGGCCGGTAGCTTCACCGTGATTGTAGTCACCCCCGAACCGGCTGTCATGACGACTCGATCGGAGGCCACGCCGTCCCAGGGCTCGGAGCGGGAGCGCCAGGTGAGGCGGATCTTCTCGGAGATCGCGCCCCGCTACGACCTCCTGAACCACGTGCTGAGCCTCAACATCGACCGCCGCTGGCGCAGGAACGCCGTGGACCTGCTGGGGTGGGAGGGCCGTCCGGAGGGGCTGTACCTGGACGCCTGCGCCGGCACCTACGACCTGAGCCTGGAGCTGGCCCGCCGCGGCGCGTTCCGTGGCCGGGTGGTGGCGTCGGACTTCGCGCGGCCCATGCTGGTGGAGGGTCGCGGCAAGCTGGCGGGCGCCGATGTCGTCCCCGTGTGCGGCGACGCGCTCCGGCTGCCGTTCCCCGACGCCTCCTTCGACGGCGCCACCGTCGGCTTCGGGGTGCGCAACCTGGCCGACCTGGACCGGGGGCTGCGCGAGCTGGCGCGGGTGCTGCGGCCGGGCGGCCGCCTGGTGATCCTGGAGTTCACCGTGCCGCCCAACCCGCTGCTGCGGCGCCTCTACATGCTCTATTTCACCCGCGTCCTGCCGGTGGTGGGCAGGCTCGTCTCGGGGCACCCGTGGGCCTACACGTACCTGCCCGCCTCCGTGAAGGAGTTCCCCGGCCCCGACGCGCTGTCGGAGCGCCTGCTCGTGGCCGGCTTCCGCGAGGCGAGCCACCGGCTGCTCACCGGTGGGATCGCGGCCCTCCACGTGGGGGTTCGCTGACGCCTGCCGGCGGCCCGGCTCCGGGCACGTCCGTCACGCCCTCCACGTCGAGGATGCGCACCGGCCCCAGCGTCTCGGGAGGCAGGTCGAAGCGCGCCGGGTCGCCCAGGATCAGGATGGTCATGCGGGCCGGATCGACGTGGCGCCGGAAGACGCGGAGCACGTCCGCCGGCTCCACCTCCTGGATGCCCTCGATGTAGCGCTCCAGCCAGTCCTCCGGCAGCCCCTCCGCCGCGTAGAACATCTGCCGGGACACGACCTGCGAGGGCGCCTCGAAGTTGAAGACGAAGCCATTGACGATCTCCTCCACCGCCAGGCTCACCTCCTCGCGGCTCGGCGCCTCCCGCGTCATCTCCTCGATCGTGGAGAGGATGAGCTGCACCGCGGCGATGGTGGACTCGCTCTTCGTGCGCGTCAGCGCGCCGACGATGCCCTCGTAGCCGCTGGGCGCCGTCCACAGCGACGAGGCGCTGTACGCGTAGCCCGTCTCGGTCCGCACCCGGTCCATGAGCCGCGATCCGAAGCCGCTGGCGCCCAGGATGGAGTTGCCGATGCGGCTGGCGTAGAAGTCCCGGTCGTCGCTCTGCCGGATCCCCCCCGGGTGCGCCATGACGACGGTGACCTGGTCCAGGTCCCGGGGAATGAGGAAGACGCCCGGCTCGCGCCGCATCTCGGGATCCGGCGACTCGGCCAGCGGCTCCGGGCAGGAGGGCCAGCCTTCGAGCACGCGCTGGAGAAGCGGACGTACCTCGTCCCACGACACGTCGCCCGTGACGCCGAGCACCAGGTTCTCCGGACAGAAGATGCGCGCGTGCAGCCAGCGCAGGTGCGCCTCCGAGAGGTCCTCGGGCTCCAGGTCGGCGGCGTCCATCTCCCAGCCGATGGGGTGGTCGCCGAACATGAGGCGGTTGAACTCGCTGAACGCCAGGCGGCCCGGATCGTCCTTGCGCCGCAGCACCGCCTCGAGCTCCTGCCCCCGCCACACCTCCACCTGGCGCGGGTCGAAGCGCGGGTGGCGCAGCATGTCGGCCCACAGCTCCACGCCCACGTCCAGGTGCTCCACCAGCAGGTTGAGGCTGGAGAACGACGTCTCCCCGCCGCTGCCGAACGCCATGCTCAGCGCGTAGAACTCGCTGAGCTCGTCCACCGAGTCGGGGGGCAGCGTCAGGGTCCCGCCCGAGCGCAGGAGGCCCGGCAGCGCCGTGGCCGCGGCGTAGTGCTCCCGGGAGAAGTTGGAGAACCCGCCGTCGAAGCGGGCGAACACGTTCACCAGGGGCAGCGTGGGGTCCTCGAGGTGGAGCACCCGCACGCCCTCCACCTCGTGGGTGCGTGCCCGGGGCGCCTCGAAGCGGATGTCGGGATAGTCCAGGCGCTCCGCCGCTTCGCGCCCCACGTCCTGGGCCCCGGCCGGCGACGCGGCCGCCAGGGGCGCCAGCAGCGCCAGCGGGAGGAGGAGCGCCCGTGCGCGCCGGATCACGACCCGCCTCCCGGCGTGCGTGCGGTGTCGGCCGGGCCGCCGATCACGGCGTGCGCGTCGCCCCCGGGCTTGACCAGCACCGCCACCGTGCGGTTGGTGGGCGTGAGATACGTGCGGGCTACGCGGCTCACGTCCTCCGGGGTGACGGCGTCGATGCGCTCCGACAGCCTGAACGTCGTGCGCCAGTCGCCGTAGAGGGTCTCCGACTCGGCGAGCTGGAACGCCAGGCCCAGGTTCGACTGGAGGCGGCGCACCCCGCCGGCCTCGATCTGGTTGCGCACGCGCTGGAGCTCGTCCATGCGCGGCGGCGTCTCCCGGATCCGCTCCAGCTCCTCGTAGATGGCCCGCTCCACCTCGGCGGCGCCGTGGGGAGCGCGGGGGTAGGCGTCCAGCGAGAAGAGCCGCGGGAAGCGGTCCCCGGGACCCAGGGAGGAGGACACGAAGGTGGCGAGCCGCTCCTCCGTCACGAGCCGCCGGTACAGGCGCGAGGTGCGGCCCCCGGTGAGGAGGGAGGACAGCATGACCAGGGCGGGGCTGTCGGGGTGGAACGTGTCCACGGTGTGCCAGCCCACGCGCAGGGCGGCCTCCGCGTCGTGGACCACCTCCACCCGCCGCTCGCCCCGCTGGGGAGGCTCCGCCGCCAGCACGGGCGGCGGCGTCTCGCCGGGGGGAATGCGGTCGAAGTACGCCCGCGCCCACTCCTCGACCTCCTCGGGGTCCACGTCGCCGACGATGGCGACCACCGCGTTGTTGGGCCCGTAGAAGCGGCGATAGTAGTCCATCACCTCGGCGCGGGTGTGGTTGCGGATGTCGCTCATCCAGCCGATGACCGGCACGCCGTACGGATGGAGGCGGTACGCCGCCGCCATGTGCTCCTCGTAGAGGAGGCCCGAGGGGCTGGTCTCCACGCGCATGAGCCGCTCCTCCAGCACCACGTCGCGCTCCGAGTAGAACTCCCGGAAGACCGGGTTCAGCATCCGGTCGGCCTCCAGCACGAACCAGAGCTCGGCGCGGTTCGACGGGAGCTCCACGTAGTAGATCGTGGACTCGCTGGTGGTGGTGGCGTTGAGGCTCTGGGCGCCGTTGCGCGACAGGATCCGGTCCATCTCGTTGCTCACCGTGACGCGGCGGGCCTGGTCCTCGAGCTCGCGGATGCGCTCGCGCAGCCGCTCCACCCGGAGCGTGTCGGACTCCTGCCGGGCCCGCTCCACCAGGATGGAGTCCTGGAGCGCGTCCATGATGCGGAAGAGGCGCCGCTCGCTGCGCAGGTCGCGCGTGCCCACCGTGGTGGTGCCCTTGAAGAGGAGGTGCTCCAGGAGGTGGGCGAGGCCGGTGGTGCCCAGCTCCTCGTTCACGCCCCCGACCGCGTACTGGGTCACGAACGAGACGGTGGGGGCGCCGGGCCGCGGCAGGACGAGGAAGCGCATCCCGTTGTCCAGCACCACTTCGTGCACCGGGAGGTCCATGCCCGACGGCGCCTGCGCCGACGCCGGGAGGACGGTCGCGGCCAGCAGGCCCGGAACGAGCGCCGCCACCGGCCACGCCCGGCGGGCGGCCGCGGACACGACGTCCACGACGAGCGCGGCCACCGGCGGCGCCGGGCGGCGGAGGAGCGTGGCGTGGAGCGTGGGGACGGCCTGCATGGGGGACCCTGTAGGATCGCGACGCGGGGCCCCTCAGGAGCCCGGTTCCGCGCCCGGTTGGCAGCGGGGACACAGGAAGGCGGAGCGGTTGGCGAATACGAGCCGCTCCACGGCGGAGTTACAGCGCGGACAGGGCTCGCCGTCCCGCCCGTACACGCGGAGGCGCACCCCGTAGCCGCCCCTCCCACCCTCGGCGGTGCGGTAGTCCCGCAGCGTGGTGCCCCGGGCCCGGATCGCCTCCCGCAGGACGGCGCGCAGCGCACGGTGCAGCGCGCGGGCCTCCTCCCGGCTCAGGGAATCGGCGGGGCGGGCCGGATGGACGCCCGCCCGGTGCAGCGCCTCGTTCGCGTAGATGTTGCCTACCCCCGCGACGCGCCGCTGGTCCAGGAGCCAGGAGCGGACGGGGGAGCGGGAGCGGGAGAGCCCGGCGGCCAGGTCGGCGGCGGTGAAGCCCGGGTCCAGCGGCTCGGGTCCCAGGGCGGCGCTGCGCTCCGCCCAGCCCGCGGCGTCCAGCGCCTCCACGCGTCCGAAGCGGCGCACGTCGTCGTAGACCAGGGTGCGGCCCCCTTCCAGGGCGAAGCGGAGGGCGGGGTGGGTGGCCGTGGAGGCGCCGCCGGCGGCCACCGTGAGGAGGCGGCCGGTCATGCCGAGATTCACGAGCAGCACGCCGCCGCCCTCGAGGTGGAACACCACGTTCTTGCCGCGGCGGCCCACGTCGGCGACGCGGCGGCCGCGCAGGCGCTCCGCGAAGGCGTCGGGGGGCTCGGCGAGGACGTCGGCGTGGAGGACCT
>JAHWKH010000360.1 GCA_019347995.1 Gemmatimonadota bacterium
GTCTGTATGAAAATGGCCTTCGGCGATCGTGTGCGAGAGCGCCCGTGTCCACGGCGACATCTTGAAGAACTTGACGACCTTGTTCGAGCGGTACGTTCTGAACTCTGTACCGGCTGCGGATGCCGCGAGCACGAACGCGGCTGGGTCGTTCGGGAGCCCGCGTGCGACGACATGATGGTCTCTGCCGAGGTGCTCGATGATCATCGCGGCAAACTGCTGCCAGTCCTTTACCTCCCGCAGCATGTCGCCGACCGTTCCATCGATGGCGGATGCTTCGGCAGCCTCGCAGGAGCCGAGTGAAGTGGCGAGCGCGGCAAGCGCGCCGCGCGGCGCGCGCAGACGGCGGCGCTCGACCGGGCCCTGTCGCTCGTCGGCCTCTGGCTGCGCGACGTCGCCTGCATCGCCGACGGGGTGCCCGAGATCGTGCATCACTCCGACCGGCTTTCGGAGCTGGGGGAGGACGCGACGCTCGTGTCCGACACGGCGCGGCTGCGCGCCGGCCGATGTCTAGCGCCGGCCGCGCGCGCCGCGGCGGGTGAGGATCATCCGCCGGGGCAGGGCGTCGACCATCGGCTCCAGGCGCTGCACGACCTCGGCCGCTGTCGGGCGGCGTTCGGGGTCGTGGGCGAGCATGTCGCCCAGCAGCTCCGCCAGGGGCGCGGGGACCCTGCCGGGGAGCGGCTCGGGACCCTGGACGAGCTGAGGGAGGAGCTGGAGCTCCTGGAGGTCGCCGGCGCTGATTTCGACGAGGCGGCGTTCCGCGCGGGTGAGCTGTCGCCGGCGTTCTTCGCCAGCGCCCTGACGAACTTCGGCGTCGAGCCGTTCCTCCGGCAGTTCCTCGAGCTGGCCCCGTCGCCCGAGCCGCGGGAGGCGGGCGACGTCCTGATCCGGCCCGACGACCCGGCGTTCCGCGCGTTCGTCTTCAAGATCCAGGCGAACATGGACCCGAAGCACCGGGATCGCATCGCGTTCGCCCGGGTGGTGTCGGGCCGCTACCAAGTGGGCATGACGGTGAAGAACGTGCGCTCGGGCAAGGACGTGCGCCTCACCGAGCCGCAGCAGTTCTTCGGTCGGGAGCGGAGCGCCGTGGAGACGGCCTGGCCCGGCGACGTGGTGGGGATCCACGACCGGGGCAGCCTGCGCATCGGCGACACCCTCTCCACCGACGGGGAGGCCGCCTTCCAGGACATCCCCCGCTTCAGCCCCGAGCATTTCGCACGGGTGCACGTGCCCGACCCGCTCCGGCGCAAGCACCTGGACACCGGCCTCCGGCAGCTCTCCGAGGAGGGGGCAGCCCAGGTCTTCTACGCCGACTCCATCGCGGGGCCCGCGCCCATCGTGGGCGCCGTGGGCCCCCTCCAGTTCGACGTGCTGGTGCACCGCCTGGACACGGAGTACGACGTCGAGGCGCGGCTGGAGCGGCTGCCGTACGTGGCGGCCCGCTGGGTGACGGGGCCGGAGAAGGACGTCGCGCGCATGGCGGAGGGCTACGACCGCCAGATGGTGCAGGACGCCGCCGGACGGCCCCTGGTCCTCTTCAAGAGCGAGTGGGCCATGCAGAAGGCGATGGAGAAGGAGCCGTCCCTCACGTTCCATTCCGTGGCGCCGTGACGGGCGGGCGCCGCGGGACCGAGAATCTCCGGGCGCGCCTCCTGGACGAGCTGGAGGCGGCCCGGCGGACCCTGGACGGCGCCGCGGCAGCGGCCGCGGGGCTCCTCGCCGACCAGTGCCGGCTCGACGGGCCGCCGCCTGGCGGGACGCGGCGCGAGCAGGAGGCCCTCGCCGACGTCGGCGCCCGGGAGCGTCGGCGGCTGACCGGCCTCCTCGACGCGCTCCGCCGACTGGAGCGGGGCGACTACGGCGCGTGCTCCCGCTGCGGCGGCGCCATCGAGGACGAGCGCCTGGAGCTGCTTCCCGCCACCGAGCGCTGCGCCGCGTGCGCGGACGCCTGACGCCCACTACCCGGAGCACCATGGCCTATACCGCCGCCGACCTCGTCGCCCTCCTCGAGCTCGAGGCCCTCGAGCACAACATCTACCGCGGCCACAGCCGCGACATCGGCAGCGGGCGCATCTTCGGGGGCCAGGTGCTGGCCCAGGCGCTGGTGGCGGCGGCGCGCACGGTGGACGAGGACCGCCCCATCCACTCGATGCACGGCTACTTCATCCTGCCGGGCGACCTGGAGGTGCCGGTGGTCTATTTCGTGGACCGCCTCCGGGACGGCCGCAGCTTCACGACCCGCCGGGTCACGGGCATCCAGCACGGCGCGGCCATCTTCAACATGGCCGCGTCCTTCCACCGTCACGAGGCCGGGCCGGAGCACCAGGTCCCCATGCCCGACGTCCCTCCGCCGGAGGACCTGAGGTCGGAGCTCGACCTGATCCGCGAGCGGGCCGACGAGATCCCCGAGGACGTCCGGCACGTCCTGACGCAGGACCGGCCCCTGGACATCCGGCCGGTGGAGGGCGCCGACCCGTTCGCGTCCGGCGCGCGCGAGCCCCGCCGGCACCTGTGGATCCGGGCGGTGGGACCGGTGGGCGACGATCCGATGCACCACCAGGCCGTGCTGGCCTACGCGTCGGACTACGGGCTGCTGGGAGCCGCGCTCCAGCGCCACGGGCTGACCGTCCGCTCGCCGGGCATCATGGTCGCCAGCCTGGACCACGCGGTGTGGCTCCACCGGCCGTTCCGGGTCGACGAGTGGCTCCTCTACGTCATCGAGAGCCCCGCCGCCGCAGGCGCCCGCGCCTTCGCCCGCGGCGCCTTCTACACGCGCTCGGGCGTGCTGGTCGCATCCGTGGCGCAGGAGGGGCTGATGCGCCCGGTGAAGAAGGGGCTCTGAAGAGGCGGGCCGGGAGGAAAGGTTCCTAGCTGTTGCTGCCAGATACGTTGTTCACCAGCTCGGTGAATCGGAGCTGGGGCGTTTTTCTGCCGATCCCCCAGTGAGAGCGATGGCAGTTGTAATAGCAGAGGAACGTCGGCAAGGCAGCTGTCCTGAT
>JAHWKH010000361.1 GCA_019347995.1 Gemmatimonadota bacterium
CCACGGCCTTTAGGGGGCGTTCCCGGCGGTCACCCCCCGGTAGTACCGGGGGTCCTTCCAGGGGCCGCGGGGGGGCGAGCGGAGAGGCGCACCCCGCTAGAAGGGTGTTGAAGAAGGGGAGCGGCGCGCGTTGGGGGCACCACGGGGTCCTATCCTAGGCGGCGCCCCGAAGGCATAGCCGTAGCTACGGCGAGGGGCGCCAACGACGGAGAGGGCCCCGTGCTGCCCCCAACCCGAAGGGCGCAGGGGGACCACCACTTTCGTGGCGGTGCCCGCGGCCTCATGCGGCGTCGGACCGCAATCGCCGATGCTACGGCATCGCCTCATGCGATCCTCCTTGCCTGAGACTCGCAAGACCCCTGCGCGCGCGCCACTCCCCTTCTCCAACACCCTTCTGCAAGGTAACTAGGCGGGGGCCGCGAGGCCGAGCTTGCCGCGGGACCGGCGGACGACCACGGTTGTGCGCCCGGGCGGCGCCGGACGGCGGGCGCCCGGACGGACTCGAGCCAGTGGAGGCGCAAAGTGGACGAGAGGGGCACCGGCGAGGAAGGGGGGCGGCGCATCGCCATCCTGGGCGGGGGAAACCTGGGAGAGGCCATGGCACGCGGGTGGCTCGCCGCGGGCATGGTGACGCCCGACGGGCTCTGGGTGACGCGCCGGCGGCAGGAGCGCCTCGCCCCCCTTGCCGAGAAGGGCGTTCGGACCGGCGCCGACAACCGCGCGGCCCTGGCGGCGTGCGACGTGCTGGTGATCGCCGTGCAGCCTCAGCAGATCGAGGCGCTCCTGGACGAGGTGGCGCCGGAGGTGGAAGCGTCGCGCCACAGGGTCATCTCCGTGGCCTCGGGGGTGTCGGTGGCGGCGTTGCGCGATCGGCTGGGGCCCGGTGTGCCCATTGCCCGGGCCATGCCCAACACGGCCGTGGCCATCCGCGAGTCCATGACCTGCCTCGCCGCCGCGCCCGGGGACGAGGCGGCGCTGGAGGAGGCGCGCGGGCTGTTCGGTACGCTGGGGCGCACCCTGGTCATCCGCGAGGAGATGATGGTCCCGGCCACCGCCCTGTGCGCCTGCGGCGTCGCGTTCTTCCTGAGAGCGGTGCGGGCCGCCTCGCAGGGGGGCATCGAGATCGGATTCCATCCGGCCGAGGCGCTCCTCCTGGCGTCCCAGACGGCACGCGGGGCGGCGTCCCTGCTGGTGGAGGGGCAGCACCCGGAAGCCGAGATCGACCGCGTGACCACGCCGCGGGGATGCACCATCGCCGGCCTCAACGAGATGGAGCACCAGGGCTTCAGCTCCGCGCTCATCAAGGGGATCCTGCTCTCGTCTGAGAAAGCGGCCGGGCTGTACGAGGGGTGAGCGGCCCGACGCGCCCCGGACCCCTCAGCGTGGGCGGGGCGTCAGCCTCGCCGTGGGGACGATCATCTCCTCGGGGCTGATCCCGCCGTGGAGGAACGAGTTGCGGTAGCGCTGCTGGTACTCGCGCAGCTTGGTGGGATAGACGAAGAAGTGGTCGTCCAGCGCCAGCAGGTAGCTCGTTCCCAGGCGGCCGATGGGAAGACGGATGTCGCCCTCGTCGCGCGTGGCGAAGGCGTGGCTGGGCTGCTCGGCGCGCAGGTCCTGTCCGAACTTGTAGCGAAGGTTGCTGGTGGCGTCGCGGCGGGCGTAGACGGTGGTGGGGTGGTGGCAGAGGATCGACCCGTGGTCGGTGGTGAAGACCACCTTGTGCCCCCCCGCCGCCGCCTCCTTGAGCACCTGGAAGAGCGTGGAGCGCTCGAACCACGAGCGGGTGAGGCTCCGGAGCGCCGCCTCGTCCTTGGCCACCTCCATGAGGATGGGCGACTCGGAGCGCCCGTGGGTCATGAGGTCGACGAAGTTGAAGACCATGGCGATGACCGAGTGGGGCGTCTGGAGCGCGGAGCGCACGCGCGAGCGCACCTGGTCCGAGTCCCGGTCGGTGAAGATCTTCTCGTAGTGGACGGGCACGTCGCGGTCGGTGAGACGCTTCAGCTGCTCGGCGAGGAGCTCGTCCTCGAAGGCGTTGAGGCTGCCCTCCTCGTCCGAGGCGTCCCACCACGCGGGGCGCTCCTTGGCGAGGTCGTCGATGAAGCGCCCGCTGAAGATCGCGTTGCGGGCGTACGGGGTGGCGGTGGGCAGGATGGAGTAGTGCCAGCTCTCCTCGATCTCGAAATACGGCGCGAGGAGCGGCGCGATCACCTTCCACTGGTCGAAGCGCATGCAGTCGATCACCACGAAGAACACGGGCTCCTCGGCCAGCCACGGCACCACGTACTTCTCCACCAGGTCGACGGAGAGGTCGGGCACGCCTCCCTCGCCGCGCATCCAGCGCGGATAGGTGCGGACCATCCACTGACCGAAGTCGCGCCGAAGCTGCAGGCCGAGCTGGTCCACCGACTCCAGCAGGCCGACCTCCCCCGCCTGCTCGAGGCGGATGTGCCAGTCGACGAGCTCCATGTAGACGTCGGCGAACTCCGCCGCGCTTCCCGCATCCTGCCCCTTCACGGAGAGGCGGCCGAAGCGGCCCGCGAAGTCCTGCGCCACCTGCTGCTGGCGGATCGACGACCCCTCCAGTATCCGCGTCACGACAGAAAGCACCTGGCGGGGGCTGGTGGGCTTGACCAGGTAGTCGTCCACGCGCCGGCCGATCGCCTCGGTCATGGTGCGGTCCTCCTCGGACTTGCTGATCATGACGACGCGGGCGTGGGGGTCCTCCCGGCGCAGCGTCTCCAGCACCTCGAGCCCACGGCGGCCGGGCATCTGCTCGTCCAGGAGGACGAGGTCGTACGGCTTGTCGCGGAGCAGGGCGAGGGCGTCGTCGCCGTTGGCGATGGCGTCTACGATGGCCTGGTGCTCGGCGGTGCAGGCGATGAGTCTGGCCTGCGTGGTCTGCGAGTCCGTGGCGAGCAGCTGCATGCGGTTGCGCATCTGGAGGCCGAGCCTGCCGAGCAGATCGTTGGGGCATGCATCGGA
>JAHWKH010000362.1 GCA_019347995.1 Gemmatimonadota bacterium
TTCGACACCTTCCCCATGTCCGCGCGCTTGAGCGTGGTCGTGGCGGGCGTCGTCATGAACCTCCTGCTGGCCCTGGGCATCTACGTGGCCATGCCCATGGCGTGGGGCGTCCCGGTGGTGGAGCCGCTGCGCCTGGCCGGCTTGAAGGCCGGGGCGCTGCCCGAAGGAGCGGAGGGGTGGAGGAACGTTCCCACCGACGCGCGCGTGCTGGCGGTGGGTGACCGGCGGGTGGACGACGCGAAGGCGCTCTACCTGGCGGTGGTAGGTGCGTCCCCCGGACCCACCGAGCTCCTCCTCGAGGGTGGGCGCCGCCTCCCGGTGACGGTTCCCACGGGAGACGGACCCAAGCTCGCCCTGGTCGACGCCCTCGTACCCGGCGTCGCACCCGTGGTGGGCGGCGTGGCCGAAGGCTCCGCGGCCCGGGCCGCGGGACTGCGCCCGGGCGATCGGGTCACCGCCGTGGCGGGACGCCCGGTGACGACCTGGCAGGGCTGGCGCCGCGAGATGGCCGCTGCGGGCGAGGGACCCGTGACGGTGGAGGTGCGGCGACGCGGAGGCTCCCACGCGCTGGTCGTGGAGGGCTCGGCGGCGGGCGACCTGGCCGCGCTGGGCGTGGTGCGGGGGCTGGAGCGGGTGCGGCCCGGCCCCGCGGAGGCGCTGGAGCACGCGGGCCGGAGCTTCGTCGGGACCGTGGACCTCATCCGCGAGAGCTGGGCGATCCTGGTCATGGGCCGCCTCTCGCCGCGGCAGCTCTCGGGGCCCGTCACGATCGTGGACGCCACGGTGCGGATCTTCCGGTCGGGCTGGGAGCCCTTCCTCTCGTTCGTTGCCTTCCTGTCCGTGAACATCGCGCTGGTCAATGCGCTGCCCATCCCCGCGCTGGACGGTGGCTACCTCGCGCTCCTGGGGCTGGAGGCGGTGCGACGGCGGCCCCTGTCCCAGCCGGTCCAGGCCTATCTGGGGCGCGTGGGGCTCATCTGGCTGGCGCTGGTCATGGGGGGCACGCTGATCAACGACGTGCTCCGCCTCACCGGGCACTGACCGGCCCGCCGGGGTGGCGGCCCGCGTCGGGGTCCGGCTACTCTGGGAGCCTGCCAGCCGAACCCGCCCCGGAGGACACGCGATGAGCGAGCAGCACGGCGCCGCAACGATCAAGGAATGGATGCAGGACCTGGTGGAGCTGGCCCGCTCGGGCCGCTCCTTCAACACCAGCGCCGGCGCCGAGCCCCATCGCTCCTACGCCTACCTGGAGTATCACCTCTCCGACGAGGAGCATTCCATCCTGCTCTTCAAGGTGGAGGCGGGCGCCGACGGGCCCGAAGTGCGCGCCCACCGCTTCGACGGCACGGCCGAGTCGGTGCGGGATCGCGTCGACAGGCTGACGCACGGAGAGGGGTAGCGGAGCAACGGAAACGCGTTACCCGGCGTCCCAACGTCGAGCACCATTCCTCTTCTCGACCCCGGGGCGCCCGAATGCGGCCACGCCGTGCGTATCCGCTGCTCGCCGTCGCGTGCCTCGCGGCGGCCGCACCCCCGGTCGCGGCGCAGCAGGCGGAAGAAGGCGCGGCGCTGCGCGTCTACCTCGACTGTCAGACCTCCGGCTGCGACGAGGACTTCTTCCGCACCGAGCTGGACTGGGTCGACTGGGTGCGGGACCGGCAGGTGGCGGACGTCCACATCCTCCTCACGGCCGAGCCGGCGGGGGGAGGCGGGCGGCGCTTCACGCTGGACTTCCTGGGGCGTGGAGCCGAGGAGGGTCGCGAGGAGAGCCTCGCCTACACGTCGGGCGGGGACGCGACCGACGACGAGCTGCGCCGCGGCATCCTCCAGAGGATCCGGCTGGGGCTGGTGCCCTTCGTCGCCGACCGCAGCATCGCCGACCGGCTGGGGATCACGCTCACGGGAGAGGGGCGCGGGCCCGCCCGCTCCGCCGTCGCCGACGACCCGTGGAACCACTGGGTGTTCACCGTCAGCATGAACGGCTTCCTCAACGGCGAGTCGCAGCAGAGCTTCACCAACCTCTTCGGGTCGCTGAGCGCCAATCGCGTAAACGACGCCTGGAAGCTGAACCTCCGCACCAACTACAGCCGCAACAGCCAGCATTTCGAGTTCGAGGACACCACCGTCGATGCTGTCCGCAAGGACTGGGGGGCGAACGGGCTCGTGGTGAAGAGCCTCGGCCCACACTGGTCGCTGGGCGTCGACGCCCGTGTGGGCTCCTCGACCTTCCAGAACCAGGATCTCTTCGTCAGCCTCATGCCCGGCGTGGAGTTCAACGTCTTCCCCTACGACGAGTCGACGCGGCGCGAGCTCACGCTCCAGTACCTGGTGGGGCCGCGCTATTTCGACTGGGAGCGGGAGACGGTATTCGGTCGGACCTCGGAGACGCGCCTGCAGGAGTCCCTCACCCTCCGACTGGACCTGAACCAGCCGTGGGGCCAGGCTTCGCCCTTCGTCAACGCGTCGCACTACCTCCACGACCTCGAGCTCTACCAGATCGAGCTGGGGGGCAATGCGGAGGCCCGGTTGTTCCAGGGTTTCTCGTTGCGGGTCTCGGGCAGCTATGCCTGGGTGCGGGACCAGCTCCACATCAGCGCGGCGGGGCTGTCCGAAGAGGAGATCCTGCTGCGCCAGCGGCAGCTCGGCACGTCGTTCCGCTACTTCACGTCGTTCGGCGTCACGTACCGGTTCGGATCCATCTTCTCGGACGTGGTGAACCCCCGCTTCGGCGGGAGCCGCGGGAGCGTCTTCTTCTTCTGAGCCCCGACCCGGCCGGCTCAGCGGGGAGAGGGTCCGCGGCCTCCGCTCCCCTCGGGCCCGTCGGGCGCCGAGAAGCGGGCGCCGGTCCCCAGGTCGTACATCTCGCCCGGATCGAGCCACTCGAACGGGACCGGGTGCACCCAGCCTCCGCGCTCGTAGACGGCGACGCGGCTGCGG
>JAHWKH010000363.1 GCA_019347995.1 Gemmatimonadota bacterium
CGGAGTCAATGCGTTGCGCGACGAGCTGGAGCTGCAGATTGCTAGAGAAGCGGTCGCACGCGACATTCCGATGCTGTGCATCTGCCGAGGCATCCAGGTACTGAACGTCGCGCTTGGTGGAACGCTCATCCAGGACGTGCCCGATCAATACCCGACGACGGTACAGCATCGGCAGCACGACGACGGCATTCCGAAGGAGGAGCCCGGCCACACCGTCACGGTCGTGCCGGGAGGGCCGCTCCGGGGAGAGAAGGAAACCAGCCGGTAGTGGTCCGCGTCCGGAGCCGGAGCGGCCTGCGCCGCCAGGGCCGCGGGTCCCGCGCCCAGCAGCGCGGCCAGCACGAGGCACGTTCGCGCGGGCGGTGCCCGCCGCGAATCCAGCCGCAGCGTCGTCATCAGTCCTCCTACTACAGGGTAATCGGGGCTCACGCTTCGTACACCATACGGCCACCGACGATCGTGCGCAGGACCGCGACATCCTTCAGCGTCAGCGGATCCACGTCGTGGGGATCTTCTTCGAGCAGCACGAAGTCTGCCAGCTTTCCCGCCGTGATGGAGCCCTTGCGGTCCTCCTCGAAGGCGGCGCGCGCCGCGTTGAGGGTGCAGATCCTCAGCGCCTCGTCCACCGTCACCTTCTGGTTGGGTCCCCACTCCCTTCCGCGGAAGTCGGTACGCGTCACCATGCTCTGCAGCGCCATCATGGGCTCGAAGGGACCGGGCGTATAGTCCGACGCCGCTGCAACGGGGATGCCGTGATCGAGGAAGGAGCGGTGGGCGAACATCCAGCGCATCTTGTCGGGCCCGTACTCCTGCCACTTGTCGCCGTGGTAGTAGACATACGTATAGAACGGGGTGGGGATGGCGCCCACGTCGCGGATGCGCCGCAGCAGCTCCGGATCGACCAGCGAGCAGTGCTCGATCCTGTGGCGCGGATCGTCGCGCGGCCATAGCCGCTGTGCCCGCTCGTAGGCGTCCAGCACCATGGCGATGGTGACGTCGCCGTTGGCGTGGATGCCGATCTGCCAGCCGTTGCGGTGGGCGTCCTCCACGGCCTCGTGGAGCTCCTCCGCGGTCATGGTGAGGATGCCGAAGTCGTCGGGGCGGCCCACGTAGGGGGTGCTCATGCGCATGGTCCGCTCCGACGCGGAGCCGTCCGCCCCGTACTTCACGGCCCCCACCTTCACCCAGTCGTCGCCGAAACCGGTGCGGATGCCGGCGTCCCTGAACGTCCGGTAGGTGCGCCCGCCGCTGGGGAAGACGTAGGCCCGGAAGCGCAGGTCTCCCGCCTGATACGCATCCTGGTAGGCCGTGAACGCGTCGGGGCCGGCGCCGGTCTGGTGCACCGACGTGAGCCCCGCGGCGGTCATGAGCTTCGAGATGAGGGCCACACCCTCGGCGCGCTGCTCCCGGGTGGAGCCGGTGGGAATGAGTCGCCTGAAGGGCGCCCGGGCCCCCTCGGCGAGCTTTCCGGTGAGCTCGCCGTCCTCCCGGTAGAAGCGTCCGTCCTCCGGGTCCGGCGTATCGCGGGTGACGCCGGCCAGCTCCAGCGCCTTCGAGTTCACCACCGACGTGTGGCCGCCGCGGTGGGTGATCATGACGGGGTGGTCGGGCGCCGCCGCGTCCAGGTCCCACCGGTTCACGGGCCGGCCCTCGCGCAGCTTCGTGTCGTCGTACTTGAAGCCGATGACCCATTCGCCCGGCGGCGTTTTCTGCGCCCTCTGCCGCAGCACGGCCTGGATCTGCGAGATCGAGCGGAGGTCGACGTTCACGTTCACCAGCTCCTCGATCCCGCCCCACGCGGGGTGCGAGTGGGCGTCGATGAAGCCGGGCGTGATGGTCATCCCCCGGGCGTCGAGGATCTCGGTGCGCCCGGCGGCGGCCATGTTCCGGATCTCGTCGCTGGCGCCGACCGCGACGAAGCGGCCGTCCTTGACCGCGAACGCCTCGGCCGTGGGCAGCCGCTCGTCCAACGTGTAGACCCGGGCGTTGGTGACGATCAGGTCCGGCGCCGTGGAGCCGTCGAGGCGCACCTGGGCGCCAGACACCGCCTCGCGGGGCCCGCCGGAGCCTCTCCGCAGCGCCCCCTCCACGTCCCGGGCGGATCCGCCTCCCAGGGTCGCGGCCAGCGCCGCGCCCACTCCGAGGAACTCGCCACGGGTCAGATCCGACATGGCAGCCTCCGACAGTTCGAGAGCTCCCTCTTCAGGTACAGAATGGGCCGGCGACCGCCGCTCCGTCCAGTCGTCGAGCCGGCCGGCGGTTCCGGCCGGCGGCCTCCGCGGGGCCCGGGCGGCCGAACCGTGCGCGGTACTAACTTTGCAATGCAAAGTACTTGGTGGGACGTGGCGCCAGGCGGGCGCCGAGATCGGCGAGGAGGAACCCGAATGGAGGGAGGACGATGACGTCACTGGTCGACGCGCTGTATCCGGTGCCGGACTACCGGCGCACCCCGCTCTCGCTGCTGCGCTGGTGGGAGTCGCGGCGATGGCTCTACAACAAGGCCGTCGGCGCCGCCGGCCTCATGACCCTCGCCGGCCTGATCGCGCTGCACCCCGATCGGGGGGACCTCTTCGCGCCGGGTCTGGCCCTGGCCGTGCTCGTCTACGGCGGGATGGCGAACGTCTGCTACACGCTGGGGTGGGTGGCGGAGCTGGTGGCGAAGCTGGTGTGGGGCCGTGAGGCTCCCGACGTCGGGCCCCTGCTGTTCCGCGAAGGGTTGATCTTCTCGGTGGGCCTCACGCTCTTTCCCCTGCTCCTCGTCGTCCTCTTCGCCGTCGGGCGCGCGCTGGTCGGGCTCGTGACGTGACCTCTACGGCCGTGGTCCCCGGCCGCGAGCAGCAAGGCCGGGTGTGAGGGGACCGGCGGGGGGCAAACGCCGGTGATCGCCGCGAGTCGCTCCCCCACTGCCTCCAGCTGCCCGAGGCTGCCG
>JAHWKH010000364.1 GCA_019347995.1 Gemmatimonadota bacterium
CTCTTCCGATCTCCCCGGCCACCACCCGCGTCCACGCCTCGACGCGGGCGGGGTCGCGCCCCTCGCTGATGTTGGGGACCGCTTCCAGGACGGGCACCATGGGCTAGTGTCCTGAGTCGGAGGTTCGCCTGCATTCGTGCGCGACCACGCTTCGCGTGGTGCCCGCATCCACCCTGGCGGCGTTGCTTCTCCTCGCCGTAGCGCTGCTACGCCTCGTCGGCGCGCCTTGCCAGGGCGGCGCATCGGCACCCTCGGTGCGACGGCGAACCTCCGACTCAGGACAGCCTAGCTGACGCCCGGCGACGTCAGCGCCTTCGCCAGCCGGTAGAGGAACTCCTGCCCCTCGAAGAAGTGGGAGGCTTCGATGCGTTCGTCCTGGCCGTGGGCCCGGGTGTTGTCCATGTCGCCGAAGATCCCGCTCACCCCGTAGACCGGGATGCCGGCGCCGCGCAGGTAGAGGGCGTCGGTGGCCCCGGTGCTCATGACCGGAAGCACGGGGGTGCCGGGCCACATTTCCTCGGTGATGCGCCGGATGGGGCCCATGACCTCGTCCGTCAGCGGCGAGGAGGGGCTCATGCGCGCGCCGGAGCCCTGGGGCGTCACCCGCACGTCGGGGCCCGCCAGCTCCTGGAGCCGCGCGTGGACCTCCCCCCACGGATGCTCCTGCAGGATCCGGCAGTTCACGGTGGCGGTGGCGCGCTGGGGCAGCGCGTTGTTGGCGTGGCCGCCCGCCAGCTGGGTGGCGACGCACGTGGTGCGCAGACGCGAGTTGTAGGCGGGAATGCGCTCCAGCACCGCCAGCGCTGCGGCGTCGTCCGGATCCTCCAGGAGGCGCCGCATGGCCGCGCCTTCCGAGCCCCCGGTGATGGCGGCGGTTCCCTCGAAGTACGCGCGCTGCACCTCGCTCAGCATGACCGGGAAGCCGCTCTCCGACACCGCCAGCAGCGCCCGGGACAGGTCGTAGATGGCATTGTCCGCCCGGGGCAGCGAGCTGTGCCCGCCGGGGTTGGTCGCCTCGAATGTGAAGGACAGGTACTTCTTCTCGCTGGCCTGCACGTTGTTGGAGACTTTCACGCCTCCCCGCTCCATGCCGCCGCCGCCCTCGTTGAGCGCGTAGGCGGCATCGGCGAAGCCCTCGTGGTTCTCCAGCAACCACGCCACGCCGTTGTCGCCCCCGCCCTCCTCGTCGGCCGTGAGCGCCACCAGGATGTCGCGGTCGGGGGTGAAGCCCTCGTCCTTCATGCGGATGAGGTTGGCCACGTAGATGGCCGCCTCGTCCTTGTCGTCGGTGGTGCCCCGGCCGTAGAAGAAGCCCTCGCGCTCCATGAAGCGGAACGGGTCGATGTCGGTCGACCAGTCCGCCGGATCGGCCTCCACCACGTCCACGTGCGCCAGGAGGATGAGCGGCTTCAGGGACGGATCGCGCCCCGGCAGGCGCGCCACCAGGTTGTGCTCGTCGGGGACCGGCCCGCCCACGAACAGGTCCCCGGCGGGAAAGCCGGCGTCCAGCAGGCGCCGCTGCATGGCCCGGGCCGCCTCCGTCTCGCTGCCCGAGCTCTCGGTGGTGTTGATGTCCACCAGCTCGCGCAGGAGCTCCCTGGCGAGCGTCCGGTAGCGCTCGGGAGACGTGGGCGCGTCCTGGGCGGAAGCCGCCGCCGGCGGGACGGCCAGGGCGAGGATCGCCGCCACGACCGGCAGCGCCGTGCGGAGGAAGGTGCCTGCCACGACCGGCAGCGCCGTGCGGACGAGGGTGCGGGCCGCGACCGGCGTGCCGATCGGGGCGAGGTCCGCCAGCGTGGCGGCGGACGGGAGGGTCGACCTCCTCATGGTGCGGCGCTCCTGCGGGGGGTGTCGGTACGAGGCGTGGCCCCCCGAAGGTGGCCCCCCGGGTCGGCGGCGCGCAACGCGGGGCCCGCGGGGCTGCGCGGACGGCGCCTCCTCAGTCGCGCTCCACCCGGTACCAGTGATACCCGTAGCCCTCCAGCGTCACCGTGACCGCCCCGTCCTCGACGTCGACCCGGCGGTCGGCCCCGAAGATCGGCATCAGCCGGCTGGCCTCCAGCCCACCCAGGTCCACGACGACCTCGGTCTTCCCCGGCGCCAGGTTGTGGAGGGCCAGCACCGCGTTCCCGTCGGCGCCGCACGAATGCGCGAAGACGGCGGGGTCTTCGGTGTCGTGCAGGCGCCACGCGCCGCGGCCGAAGGCACCGAAGTCGCGCCGCACCCTCACGGCCTCCTCCATCCAGCGCAGCAGGGACTCCGGGTCCCACCGCTCGGACTCCACGTTGACCCGGGTATAGCCGAAGGGGCCGTCGCGGATCACCGGCCGCACCAGGTCGGCCGGCGCGGCGGTGGAGAAGCCGGCGTTCTCGGCGTCGCTCCACTGCATGGGGGTGCGGACGGAATTGCGCTCGGGCAGGGAGAGGTCGTCGCCCATGCCGATCTCCTGGCCGTAGCGGAGGACCGGCGTCCCCGGGACGAAGCACCACGAGCACTTAAGGTTGCAGAATCCGAGGCGGACGAAGACGCTCGGGACGCCCGAAGAGACCCCCTCCCCCTGAATCGAGGTGAAGATCTCGGGCTCGCCGGAGGGCATCTGACTGAGGTACATGCGGGACGGATCCTCTCGATCGCGGCATCGGGTCGACCGGCGTGTCGCCGGCGGCGCCGGCCACGGCGGTGAAGTGCCGCAGCAGGCCCTCGCGCGGCGGCTTGTTGTAGTAAGGCGTGACCACCAGGACGCCGTCCACGCCCAGCTCCACGGCGCTGCGGGTGAGCTGCACCGCATGCGCCGTGTCGTTAGATCCGGTGCCGGCGATCACCCGCGCCCGGCCTTCGAGCTCGTCGAGCGCCGTGGCGAAGCAGGCGAGCTTCTCCTCGTCCGACGTGGTGGGCGACTCGCCATTCGTGACGGCGTCCACCAG
>JAHWKH010000365.1 GCA_019347995.1 Gemmatimonadota bacterium
TCATCCATCGCCACAGCAGGTGCGCCTCCTCGGCCGCCAATACGTCGGGAGGAACCGGTGGGGCCTGTGCCGGGTCCGGTTGGAGAGCGGCCCCGAGCGGAGGATGAGAACCCGCCTTCCAGGCGTGCAACATACGGCCCCGGTGGATCACGGCCCGCTCCCCGTCCGCGAGCCCCAGCGCACGCCGCGCCTCGTCCCGCGGACGGCGGGGCGCCCGCGCCACGGGCGGGACCCGCACCGCTCCCGGATCCGGCTTGCCCACCGGCTCGGCCTGGACGTGGAGGTCGGCGGCGGCGTAGAGGCGGGACAGGCGGACGCGCGGCGGCGCCAGCGCGGGCTCGTCCTCCACCAGCGGTTCGTAGATCCAGTCCCAGGTGAAGTTCTCCACCAGCACCGAGGGGACGCCGGCGAGGCGCGCGGCCTCGATCCCGAGGGGCGCGATGTCGCACAGCACGACGTCGCAGGCGGCCCGGCGGACGGCGTCGGCCGCCTCCGCGGCGCGGCGCGGCAGGTCGTCCAGGAACGCGGCGAGCTCCCGGGCCGTAGCCGCCAGGTCCACGCCCAGCGCCGAGGTCTGCACCATGCCCACGTCGGGGACGAGGGGGACCCGCTGCCAGGGTGCGGCGAGGGAGCCCTGGAAGAAGGCCTCGGGGACGGTGGTGAAGAGGGTGGCGGCGAGGTCGGGGCGGCGCGCGTGGAGGGCGTCGAGGACGGCCGAGGCCCGGCCGGCGTGGCCGAAGCCGTGGGGCGTGACGAAGGCGGCGACGCGCACGTGGGGCCGGGACCGGAAGGGGAGGAGCGGGTCCGCGCCGGGGCCGGCGCGGCGGGACGATCAGCGGTAGGGGTCGTCGGTGGCGAGGTAGTTCTTGACTTAGTCGCGCACGCCCTCCTCCACCGACAGGAACGGGCGGTCGTAGCCGACCCCGCGCAGGCGCGCCATGTCGGCCTCGGTGAAGTACTGGTAGCGGTCGCGGATGGGCTCGGGGATGTCGACCCAGCGCACGTCCATCTCGCGGCCCAGCGCGTCGTGCAGCGCGCCCATGAGCTCCAGCCACGTCTGGGCGCGGCCGGTGCCCAGGTTGAAGAGGCCGCTCACCTCATCCCGGTCCTGGAGCCAGCGCATGACGGCCACGCAGTCCTTCACGTAGATGAAGTCGCGCTTCTGACCGCCGTCGGGATAGTCGGGCCGGTGCGAGCGGAAGAGGGTGACCGGCTTGCCCGCGGCGGCGGCCGGGTACGCCTTGCAGACGACGCTGCGCATGTCGCCTTTGTGGTACTCGTTGGGTCCGTAGACGTTGAAGAACTTGAGCCCGACCCACTGGGGAGGCCGGTCCTTGCCGGTCGCGAGCTGGCGCGCCACCCAGCGGTCGAACGCGTTCTTGCTCCACCCGTACGGGTTCAGGGGCCGCAGCCTCGCCAGGTACTCCGGGTCGGCGCCGTCCAGGAAGCCGTGCTCGCCCTCCCCGTAGGTGGCCGCCGACGAAGCGTAGATCATCGGCACCCGCCGCTGCGTGCACCAGCGCCAGACCGCCTGGGGGAGACGGAGGTTCGTCTCGGCGATGAGGTCCGCGTCGGTCTCGGTGGTGGAGGAGACGGCGCCCATGTGGAACACGTGGGTCACCTGCTTGCCGCGGTCGACCAGGAAGTCGGCGAGGCCCTCGGGCGCCACCAGCGCCTCCAGCTCGTGCCTCGCGATGTTCTTCCACTTGTCGCCGGTGCCGAGGCGGTCGCACACCACGACCGGACCCTCGCCGGCCTCGAGGAGGGCCGCGACGAGGTTCGATCCGATGAATCCGGCGCCGCCGGTGACGACGATCATGGGCGTGGGGCTCGGGGTGGGAGAGGCGGTCACCGTACGATCGGGCAGAGGGTCGGCAGCGACAATAGCCGGCGATGGAGGGCGCCGCCCGTCCCGCCATGTCCGGGCCCCGTCCGATCCGCGACACTCCCTCGATGCCACCCACCACGTCCGCCCCTCCCCGCGTCCGCGACTGGTCTCCCGGAGACCGGCCACGGGAGCGCCTGCGCGAGCGCGGGCCGTGGGCGCTGGCCGACCGGGAGCTGCTGGCCCTGCTGGTGGGGAGCGGCGGGCGATCCGGCTCCGCCCTGGACGTGGCCGCCCGGGTGCTGGACGCCGCCGGCGGATCGCTGCGGAGCCTCGCCGCACGCCCCGCCACGGAGCTCGAGGGGGTGGCGGGGGTGGGGGCCGCGACCGCCGCGCGCCTGGCCGCGGCGCTGGAGCTGGGGCGGCGCACGGCGGCGGAGCGGGGCGACCGGGGCGCGCGGGTGCGGGGCCCCCGGGACGTCTACGACCGCATGGCGCCGCGCCTGAGGGACCTGCCCCAGGAGGAGTACCACGTGCTGCTGGTGGACACCCGACACCGCGTGCTGCGCGACGTCCTGGTCACCCGGGGCCCCGTGGACGCGTCGCTGGTGCACCCCCGGGAGGTCTTCCGGGCGGCGGTGGCCGGCAACGCGGCGGGCGTGATCCTGGTCCACAACCACCCCTCGGGCGTCGCCGACCCCTCGCCCGAAGATCGGCGCGTAACGCGCCAGATGGTCGCGGCCGGAGAGGTGGTGGGCATCCCCGTGCTTGACCACGTGATAGTGGGCGACGGGGTGTGGAGGAGCCTGGCGGAGGAGGGGGGGCTGGGGTAGGGCGTCGCGCGCCCCGCCCGCCCCCGCTCCTGTTCCGCCTCAGGGCACGACCGGCGCCTGGCAGGACGGCGCGACCATGAACGGGCCGCCGCTGACGTCTGCCTGCCAGCTGCCGGCCGTCGGGTTGTAGTGCTCGAGCAGGGCTTCCACGCCGGCCGCCGTGCCGAGGTTCAGCTCCTGCGAGGCGGCATAGCCTTCGGGGTCGCCCAGCGTGGCGGTGGCGAGGCTGGAGCCTCTCGCCGCCCTCACACCCGTACCGAAGCCGG
>JAHWKH010000366.1 GCA_019347995.1 Gemmatimonadota bacterium
TTCCCCAGGCGACTGCGTCCGGGGCGTGTACACCGGCGGCGGGTAGACGGGCGGCGGATACACCGGCGGAGGGTAGACCGGCGGCGGGTAGACCGGCGGCGGGTAGACCGGAGGGGGCTCGGGGAATTGCCGCCCCGCCCCCGCCGCCGGAGGGACCGGGGCGGCCTGCACGCAGGGGAACGAAATCCAGATCCACACCCCGGAGCACGGCCACGCCCCAGGGGCCCTCCCCGAGGGCGCCTCGTAGACCGGCGGAGGATAGACCGGCTGGCTTCCGCCGCCAGCGGCTTCCCCACCCGCTGTCACGAGCCTCGTGTAGAGGTCGTCGGGGCTTCCCTGCCTCAGCAGGGCCGCGTCTGCTTCCGGGATTCCTGCCTCGGCGAGAACGGCGTCGCGGTTCTCGTGGAAGGCGGCCAGCCGGTCGGGGTCCGTCGCGAGTCCGACCAGGAACTGCAGGAGATCGTCTGCCACCGAAGCCCCCTTCGCCAGAATTTGAAAACCATCACAGGGTCGCGCATCCATGGGCCGCCGGCGGGCGCGAGGCCGCGGAAGCACCTGGAGAGCGGGAAGACTCGAAAGGACGGGGCGCGAGAGCAGGGTAAGATCATCCGTTCCCAGCGGGCAAGTACATTCTGCCCCGGGGCTGTGGCTGCTCCCGTGCGACCTCGACCCGCCGGTTCCTTATCTTCTTCCATGACCTCCCCACAAAAATGGTACGCCGGGCGTGCCGAGCAGGAGGGCCGCGCAGCCGAGGCTCTCGAGGCACGCGCGTCCCGGCTGGGTCGTCCCCGCGTTGCCGCGGCCCTTGCCGCGCTGGTGCTGGCCATCCTCTTCGAGGCGCTCGAGGGGGCCGCCGAGGGCGCCGCGGCCGTGGCTGCCCTCCTGGCCGTCACGGGCTTCGTGACGGCCGTGGTGCGCCAGCGGCGGCTCCGCGCGCGTGCGCACGAACATCGCGTCCGGGAGGTGCTCGCCCGCGAGGGGCTGGCCCGCCTGGCCCGCGACTGGGATGCGCTCGATAGCACTCCGGAGGCGGCCGCCTCCGCGCCCGACGTACCCGAGAACCACACCTACGCCGCCGACCTGGGCCTGTTCGGCCACGCATCACTCCAGCGCCTGTGCGGCCCCGTGACCACCGGGCTCGGCCGGGAGCGGCTGACCGGGTGGCTGCTCTCGCCGGCCCCCGCCTCCGAGGCCGCGGCCCGCCGCGAGGCGGTGCGGGCCCTCGCCCCTGCAGCCGCCGAGCGCCTGGAGCTGGCGGCACGCGGCAGGGGCGGCGAGCCGGAGGCGCCGGCGGCGGTGGAGCGGTTCCTGGCCTGGGCCGAGGCGCCGGCGTGGCTGCACGGGCGGCGGGCGCTCCGCCTGGCCGCGTGGGTGCTGCCTCCCGTCACCCTCGGACTGCTGACGCTCTACGTGTACGGGCTTCTGGAGCTCGTCGCGTTCCCCCTGGCGACGGCGCCGCTGTGGTTCGTCCCCCTGATCCTCCAGGGCTGGATGCTGCGGGGCGCCTCGCCGCGCATGAACGCCGACTTCGACGACGCCGTCGCGGTGCGCCCGTCGGTGCCTCGGTACGCCGCGCAGCTCGACGCCCTCGCGGCGCTCCCGGGCCGAGCGCGACTCCTGGATGACGTCAGGGCCCGCGGCGGCGCCGGCGAGGGCGCCTCCGACCTGATCCGCCGGCTCGCGCGCCGCCTCGACGTCGTGGAGAGCCGGGCCAACGCCTATTACCCGGTCTTCAACTACCTCCTCCTCTCGGACGTGCACATCCACCGGAGGCTCGAGGCCTGGAAGTCCGCGCACGGCGTGCGGGTGCGCGGCTGGGTGGAAGCGTTGGGGGAGGCCGAGGCGCTCTGCGCGCTGGCGACCCTGGCCCACGACCACTCCGACTGGGCGTTCCCGGAGGTGCGCGGGGCCGCTGCGTGCGCCCACGCGCCGCCGGAGGACGGGACCCCGTCACCCTCCCCGCTCCGCGCGACCGCCCTCGGCCACCCTCTTCTGCCGCCCGCCGCGTGCGCCCGCAACGACGTTGACATCCCCCCGCCCGGCTCGTTCCTCCTGGTGACCGGCTCGAACATGTCGGGGAAGAGCACGCTGCTGCGCGCCGTGGGCGCCAACGTGGTGCTGGCGCTTGCGGGCGGGCCGGTGTGCGCCGAGGCCATGGAGCTGATCCCCGTGCGGCTCCACACCAGCATGAACGTGGACGACTCGCTGGAGGCCGGGGTCAGCCGGTTCATGGCCGAGCTGCTGCGCATGAAGTCGGTGGTGGAGGCGGCGCGCGCCACGCGCCCCGGCGACCCACCCGTCCTCTACCTGCTGGACGAAGTGCTTCAGGGCACCAACACCGCCGAGCGGCGGGCGGGCGCCCGCACCGTGCTCCGCCACCTGCTGGAGCAGGGCGCCGTGGGCGCCGTCACCACACACGACCTCACGCTGCACCAGGCGCCCGACCTGGAGCGCCGGGCCGTGGCCCTCCACTTCCGCGAGTCGGTGGCGCGGGAGCCGGAGGGTCCGCGGCTGGCGTTCGACTACAAGCTGCGGCCGGGGCTGTCGACGACGAAGAACGCCATGGTGCTGCTGGAGGCGGTGGGGCTGGGGCCGGAGGAGGGGCATCCGCGGGACGAGGTCGACGAGGACGCCGGCTGACGCCCGGGCGCGCCTGCCGCCGGCCATGCCTCAGCGGCGTTCCTCGCCCACGACGATGTCCGCTTTAGTGCTCTCGACGATGGCGATCAGCTCCGACTGTTCACGGTGCGGCACCTCGAAGCGGTCGAGCACCGCCCGGAAGTCCACCAGCATCGCCTGCCATTCCCGCTCGGTGATGCCCAGGTGCGCGTGGGGATCGTAGAGCTCCTCCATCATGTGCTCGAGGACGCCAACGAACTCTCGCTTGGTCCGCACTTCC
>JAHWKH010000367.1 GCA_019347995.1 Gemmatimonadota bacterium
GGTGTTCACCATCGTCCTGCCCGTCGAGCAGGAGGCCAGCGAGCAACAGGAGTTGACCAGCGAGTGAGCCGCATCCTGATCGCCGAGGACGAGAAACGCCTGGCCGCCTTCCTGGAGAAGGGCCTGCGCTCCAACGGCTTCACCACCGCGACGGTGGCCGACGGCCCCTCGGCGCGGGCCGCGGCGCGCGACGAGGACTTCGACCTGCTCATCCTCGACCTCGGCCTGCCGGGCATGGACGGCCTGGAGGTGCTGGATCGCATGCGGGAGGGCGACCCGGGCGCGCTGGTGGTCATGATCAGCGGCCACGGCACCATCGACACCGCGGTGGAGGCGACCCGGAAGGGTGCGTACGACTTCCTGGAGAAGCCTCTCGACACCGATCGGCTGCTGGTCACGCTGCGCAATGCCCTGGAGGTGAAGGGCCTCTCGG
The DNA here is from genome assembly GCA_019347995.1 of Gemmatimonadota bacterium. The sequence continues at coordinate 434 of JAHWKH010000367.1, forward strand.
AGAGCGTGGCGCGCCTGCGCAGCGAGGTCGAGCAGCGCCACGAGGTGGTGGGAGGCTCCTTCCAGATCCGCCAGGTCCTGGAGCGGGTCGAGAAGGTCGCGCCCGCGGACGCACGCGTGCTCATCACGGGCGAGAACGGCACCGGCAAGGAGCTGCTCGCCCGGGCGATCCACCGCCTGTCCGGCCGGGCCGACGGACCTTTCGTCGAGGTCAACTGCGCCGCCATCCCGTCCGAGCTCATCGAGTCGGAGCTGTTTGGTCACATCAAGGGCTCGTTCACGGGCGCGGTCTCGGACCGGACGGGAAAATTCGAGCAGGCCGACGGCGGCACCCTCTTCCTCGACGAGGTCGGCGACATGTCCCTGGCCGCCCAGGCCAAGGTGCTGCGGGCGCTGGAGCAGGGGGTGGTGACGCGGGTGGGCGGGGCGAAGGCGATCCACGTCGACGTGCGGGTGGTGGCCGCGACCAACAAGGAGCTGCGCCAGGAGATCGAGGCGGGCCGGTTCAGGGAGGACCTCTTCTACCGGCTCAACGTGGTGCCCATCCACATCCCTCCGCTGCGCGAGCGCCGGGAGGACATCCCCATGCTGATCCAGCATTTCGTGGATCTCATGGCACGCACCGACCGGGCGACCCCCAGGCGGTTCACCGACGAGGCGGTGACCCGGCTGGGGGAGCTGGAGTGGCCGGGCAACGTGCGCGAGCTGCGCAACACGGTGGAGCGGCTGCTGATCCTGGCGCCGGGCGACGCGGTCACGGCCGACGACGTGGAGCTTCTGGTCACGGGTCGAGCGGGAGATTCGGGGCTGGGGGGAGAGCTCCTGGGGGCCGGCACGTTCTCCGAGTTCAAGGACGCGGCGGAGCGCGCGTTCATCCTCCAGAAGCTCCGGGAGAACGACTGGAACGTATCGGAGACCGCACGACGCGTGGACATGCCCCGCTCGAACCTCTACAAGAAGATCGAGAAGTACGGGCTGGTCCGGGAGGATTGAGCGGGTCGGCTCTCGCCGATCCCGGCGGCGTCGGCAAGTCGGGAGGAGGGCCCGCTCTCAGCGGATCTCGGCGCCGTTCTCGAGCCTGTAGAGCGTCTCCATGGCGCGGTAGTCGCGCGCGGAAAGGGCCGATGCGGTATTGGTGGCGTACATCACGTCGCGCTCCTCGCTCGAATGCGGCAGCCCGAGGGCGTGGCCCATCTCGTGGGCGGCGGTCAGCTCCACCTGGCGGGGCGGAAGGACGACGCCGCGATCGAAGGGGCTGCGGGTCGAGAGCGCGAAATCGTTCACCGTCATGGTCAGACGGCCGTCCCTGTGCCCCCACTGGGTCGATGCCACCCCCAGCTCCGTGGCGCCCAGCCGCTGCGTCCAGCGCACGGTGATGTCGGCGGCGAGCCCCTCACGCTCCCGGAGCTCGATGCGGATCGGAAAGGGGTGGCCGTCCCAGGCGCGGATGCCCCGGGCGGCCGCCTGCTGGAGCTGGCGCCCCACGCTCGCGTCCTCGTGCTCGGGCATCGGCACCAGCACCAGGATCTCGGACGTAGCGCCGTCCCAGCGCAGGACGCGCAGAGCTCCCCGCTCGGCCAGGCCCTCGCACAGGTAGGCCGCGTCGCCGCAGGCCTCGCTCCGTGCCACGACCGGGGGAGCCGCCGGCGCGGGAACGCCCCCGGGCGCCTCCACGCAGGCAAGGCCGTCGACGCCCACGCAGGCGGACTCCGGGACGGCCGGCTCCCGCCGCAGCGACGTCACCAGCCCGCCGCACACCACGACGACGGCCAGCAGCCCCAGGGGGCCGGGCGATCGGCTGCTGTGCACGAGGGCGAGGAGGGTCATCGGGGATCGCTCGAAGGGCAGGATGTCGGAGAGGGGAGCGGCGCACGACGGCGGGCCGCGCCTTTCCACCGTGGCACCGGGGAGCGGCGCTCCGGGAGAAAGGGACTCGCTGAAAGATAACCGGTGCCGCAGCCGGCGGGGAACCTCGCAGTGACTTCACGCGAAGGCGTCCCGCTGGCAGATTCAGGGGGACACGACTGGATCCTGGGGAGAGTCGGACATGAGCGATGAGAAGATCTCGGGACGCTATCCGGGCGGACCCCGGCGTATCGCGGACGGGGACGCGCCCCGGCCGACCACCCGGCTCGAGACCGAGGACGAGCGGGTGGCACGGGCCGACCAGGCCCGGCGCGCCGCCGCCGTGCGCCGGCGCCGCCGGCGTGTGGTGGGCGTTCTCCTGGCGGCGTGCCTGCTCGCCGGAGGGGGTGGATTCCTGCTGGGGCTGCAGGCCGACAAGGCGAGCGAGGAGCTCACCGCGGCTCGCGAGGGCACGGCCGGAAAGGGGGGCCTCGAAGGAGTGCTCCGTGGCGAGGCCAACCGCGTGATCCAGCAGATGTGGCTCACCGAGATCCAGGAGCGCCAGCTCGGCGGCCGCTAGCGGGGCGGCGGCTCTCCCTCCCCT
>JAHWKH010000368.1 GCA_019347995.1 Gemmatimonadota bacterium
CCTCGACGATCACGACCCCATAGCGCTCCCCGAGCTCGAGGAAGGCGTCCATGTCGGCCGGCAGCCCCACTTGGTGCACCGGCATGATCGCCTTCGTGCGCCGGCTGATGGCACGCTCGGCGGCGGCCGGGTCGAGGTTGTAGGTGTCAGGATCGATGTCGGCGAAGACGGGCGTGGCACCGCAGTGCCAGACCGAGTTGGCCGTCGCGATGAACGAAAGCGATGGCACGATGACCTCGTCGCCGGGCCCGACGCCGCTGACGTGCAGGGCCAGTTGCAGCGCGGTCGTGCAGGAGGTCGTCGCAACGGCCTCGGCGGCGCCGACGCGCTCGGCGAACGCCGCCTCGAACTCGCGCACGGCCGGCCCCTGCGTCAGCCAGTCGCCGCGCAGGACCTCCGCCACGGCGGCGATGTCGGCGATCCCCTGCAGGAGCTCGAGGTCCTCGGCGCCATAGGCCTTGCTGCGGTAGCTCTGGGCGCTGATGGCACCCAGCACGCGCCCCTCGTGGAGCAGGGGCGCCGAGATGGCGGAGCGGGTGATGTCCCCGACGTCCTCGCCCACCACCATGAGGCGGCGCAGCGCCGCCCGATCCTCGACGAGGGTGCCCTTGCGGGTGCGGATGACATCGCTGTCCGAGCCGCGGTAGGTCAGGCCCGCCTGCAGATGCGCCCGATCGTCGGCGCAGAAGACGATCGTCGCCTGATCGCGGACTTCGTCGAACAGGGAGATGTAGAATCCCTCCGCTTCCAGCACCCGGGCGGTTTCCCGGTGGATGGCGCGGTAGAGCTCTTCGGGGCTGAGCGTCCCGGTGAGCGTCCGACCGATGTCCAGAAGGACGCGGTACCGCTCCGCGAGGCCCGACCGCTTGGTGTCGGCCTCAACAGGGGGCATGGCGCAGGTCCGTGCGCGGGATGTGCCGCGGGATGAGCGGGAGTGCTTCCGTCAAATAATAGACCGCCGCGGGGCCGTACCACAACGATCGCGATGGAACGGAAGCTCAGCCGCCTTCCTCCTGCGCGTCGGCTGCGACGCCCTTCCTCTCCAGGAAGTGACGCATCTCGAATCCGATGGCGCGGACCAGTCGGGACTCGCGGACGTCGAGCTCGGAGCGTCCCAGGACCGTCCGGAGGGTCCTCATGACCGCGGCGGGTCGGCGGCTGCCCTTGAAGAAGTCCAGCGCGGCCAGCCCGTCCTCGAGCGCGGCATACATGCTCTCCAGGTCCTCGCGGGTCGCGGGCTCGGTGGCGCGACGGCCACGGGGAAGCGGCCGCTCGGTCCCCCCGGCCTCCAGGAACACTTCGTACGCCAGCACGAGGAAGGCCTGCGCCAGGTTGAGGCTCCAGTACTCCGGGGCCGTGGGGATGACCGCCACCGCGTGGCAGAGGTCCAGGTCCTCGTTGCTCAGGCCCTTGTCCTCGCGGCCGAACACCAGGGCCACCGTGCCCGCGCGGGCGCGCTCCACCAGGCCGGCGGCGGCCTCCCTGGGGCGGAGGTAGTTGCGATTGGCGGTCCGGGCCCGTGCGCTGGTGCCCACGACCCAGGTGACGTCGGCCAGGGCTTCGGCCAGCGTGTCGAACATCTCGACCGCCTCCACCACGTCCTCGGAGCGGTGGGCGATGCCCTCGATGCGGTAGGGGTCGAACTCGGCGGGGCGGACGAGCCGGAGGCGCGAGAGCCCCATGTTCTTCATGGCCCGGATCACGGCCGCCACGTTGACGACGTTCTGGGGCTCGTGGAGGACCACCACCACGTCGTCCAGAAGGGGCGGCACCTCGGCATGGTCGCCCACGCGCCGGCGGCGGGCGCTCTCGGTCACGATGTTCTCGCTGCGGGCGGGATTCGGGGCGCCTACTCTCTCGGCCTGTCCTCGGTGAGCGAGCGCGGCTCGTCGGATCGCTCGCCCTCCTCCAGCTCCCTGTGCTCCGCGTCGTCCGGCTTCTTCAGCTCGCCCTTGAAGGTGCGGATGCCCGAGCCCAGCCCCTTGGCGATCTCGGGGATGCGCTTGGCGCCGAACAGGAGCAGCAGTAGGAGGACGATGAGGGCGAGCTCGCCGGCGCCCATGCCGAACATCAGGAGCTCCTCATGAGCATCTTGGCGATGGTCTGCTTCTGCATGTTGCTCGTCCCTTCGTAGATGGTGCCGATCTTGGCGTCCCGGTAGTACTTCTCCACCGGGTATTCCTTCGTGAAGCCGTAGCCGCCGAAGAGGTCGATGCACGTGGAGGCCACGCGCTGCGCCACCTCGGAGGAGTTGAGCTTGGCCATGGCCGCGGGCACCAGGAAGGGCTGACCCGCGTCCTTCAGCCGGGCGGCGTTGTACACCAGCAGGCGTGCTCCCTCGATCTCGGTGGCCATCTCGGCCAGCTGGAACTGCACGCCCTGGAAGCCGCCGATGGGCCGGCCGAACTGCTCACGCTCCTGAACATATCGGATGGTGTGGTCGAGCGCCCCCTGGGCCAGGCCGATCATCTGGGCCCCGATGCCGATGCGGCCCTCGTTGAGCGTCTCGATGGCGACCTTGTAGCCCTTGCCCACCTCGCCGAGGACGTTCGCGGCGGGCACCTTCACGCCCTGGAGCACCAGCTCGCAGGTCGACGACGCGCGGATGCCCAGCTTGTCCTCCTTCTTGCCGACGCCGAAACCGTCCATGTCGCGCTCCACCAGGAACGCCGTGATGCCCTTGTACCCCTCCCCGGGGTCGACGGTGGCGAAGACGATGAAGAGTCCGGCTTCCCTGGCGTTGGTGATCCACAGCTTCTGGCCGTCGAGCACCCAGTCGTCGCCCTCCTGGCGGGCACGGCACGACAGGGCGAAGGCGTCCGAGCCGTCCACGGCCACGAACGTCCGGTCCAGCACCCGCAGCTTCGTCT
>JAHWKH010000369.1 GCA_019347995.1 Gemmatimonadota bacterium
AAAGCCCGCCGTCACGTAGGGGATCAGGGCCGACCTTCCCTGTGCCCGCAGGGCCCCGAAGCGGCGCGTGATGGGTGAGCCCGTCTCCCCGGGGGGAGCGCCGGGCGCGGCGGGAGCGCCGGGCGAGGACGCGCTCACGTGAGGTAGTCGGACACCCGTATCCCGTACTTCTGGGGATCGGTCGTCTTGATGATCTGGCGAGCCGGCTTGCCGGTGGCCGGGTCGACCTCGGAGAGGTCCAGCGTGATGGGCTCCGGCAGGGGCGCGCCCATGGCGTCGGAGATGACCTTCACCCGCGGCTGGTGGAGCTTGGACGGGTCGGCGTTGACGCCCGATACGACGGCCATCTCGTGGCTGTCCAGGATGACGAGCGTCCCGATGGGGAAGACGCCGGTGGCGTTGATGAGCGCCTTGACCAGCAGCGGGTCGAAGCCGCGGCGGGGATTGTCGCGCATCTCCTTGAGCACCTCGTCCGGCGCCCAGGGCTCGTATTGGTAGCTGCGGATGGACGTGCCGGCGTCGAAGCCGTCGGCCACGGCCACGATCTTGGAGAACAGCGTCGGATCGCGCGGCCGCTTGCTCGAGGGATAGCCGGTGACGTCGATCTTCATATGGTGCTCGTACGCCATGAGCATCTGGCGGTACGGCATGTCGGCGAAGCCCGTCATGCCGAAGAGCAGGAGCAGCCCCTCGGTGGGATGTTCCCGGAGCTCGGCCCACTCTTCGTCGGTGAGCCCGCCCGGCTTGTTGATGACCTCCGGATCCACGCGCATCTTGCCGATGTCGTGCAGCAGCCCGCCCAGCCCGAGTTCGTAGAGCTGTATCTTGTCCAGGCCCAGCCGCTGGCCGATGACCACGCTGAAGATGCACACGTTCACACAGTGGGTGAACGTGTACTCGTCGAAGTCGCGCAGGGTGGTCATGGTGAGGATCGAGGGCTCGTTGGACAGCACCTGGTCCACGATGTTCTGCACGGCCCGCTTCACCTTGCGGGCGTTCACGGCCCGGCCCATGCGCACGTCGCCCAGCACGTCCTTCGCCACCTTTACCGACTGGACGTAGGTGCGCTTGGCCGCCGCCAGAGCCTCCTCCTCCATGCTGGGCTCCTCCACGTCCTTCTCGGGACGGACGTGGATGTGCTCGGTCGGGGTGCCACCCAGCCGCTCGAGGAAGTCCTCGTAGGCGTGCTGGCCATCGGGCGGTGGCGGCCGCAGCAGGAGCGAGAGGAAGGGAGCCCACTCCTCGCGCTGGATGCCGGGCAGCACCTCCACGGCGCCCACGCCGTGCTCGCCCAGCGCACGGGCGAAGCTGCCGAAGGTGGAGAAGGTGGAGAGGTCGAGGCGCAGGCGCGTCTCGTTCAGGAAGAAGAAGTCGCCCACCACCCGGAGCTCCAGGCCTCCTTCGCGCTTCACGATGGCGGCCATGAGCTGATGCAGCTCGTCCAGGGCCTGCTGCACGGCCGCGTTCTCGACCGGGTAGAGTTTGAGCGCCCGCAGGGCTCCGTAGAAGGACGTCAGCAGCCGCCGCCCCTCGCCCTGCACGCCCGACGTCATGATCCCCGGGGCGCTCACGTCGCCTTCTCGCCCCGCAGCGCCCGGCTCACGGCGTTGCGCACCACCGGGTCGTCGTCCCCCGCCGCCGCCTCCAGTGGAGCGCGCGCGGCCGGGCTCTCCATCCGGCCGAGGGCGAGGGCGGCGCAGGCGCGAATCTCCGCAGCTTCCTTGCGACCGAGGAATCCGCGGCCGTTGAGGAGGCGGTCCAGAAGCTCCACGCCCTTCTCGTCCCCCAGCTCCCCGTATCCCTCGAAGAAGGCGATCTTCTCCGACAGGTCGGCGGAGCGGAGGTCCTTGCCGGTGATGGCCTCCCGCAACGCGCGGGCGGCGGGCCTGTACCGCAGCTCGCCCAGAGCCCGGGCGGCGGCGATGCGGACGTCCCGGTCTGGGTCGTCCAGGACCCGCTCCAGCGCCCCCGCGGCCGTGGACGCCTTGAGCATGACGGTGGCCTCGACGGCCGCGAGCCGGACGTCCCGGTCCTCGTCCTCCATCAGGCCCGCCAGGAACGGTCCGGCCTCGGTCACCTCCATGCGGCCCGCGAGCCGGGCGGCGCCCGCGACCACCACCGGATCCGCGTGCTGCAGGAGCCCGGGAATGGCGGCGCGGTTCCTCTCGGCGATGCCCCGGACCGCTTCCCTGAGGACCTTCTGGAGATCGCGGTCCTCGGTGAGCTCGCTCGCCCGCAGCAGCGGCCCCAGCGCGGCGGGCCGGAAATGCGTCAGCAGCTCGCCCAGCTCCCCCGCCGTGGCCGAGATGGAGCCCTCCTCCAGCGCCCGCACGAGCTCGTCGACGGTGGCGGGCGAGGACAGCTCGTCCACGACCATGGCGAGCTTTCTGCGGCCTCCGCCGTCCAGGACACCCTCCCGTTCCTCGAGGGCCCGCAGCTCGCGCAGGACCGCCGCCGTCGACGCCAGCGCGCCGCGACTCAGGAAGTTGGGCAGGAGGACGCGCAGGATGGCGAGGATCTCCGCCTGGCGCTCCGGCAGGTCGGGCTCCTCCACCCGGTCGAAGAGGGCGGACAGGACGTCGCTGCGGAGGTCCCGGTCCATCTCCTTCCGTACTTCCTGTTGCAGGAGCTCCATCTCGCGGGCGTCCAGCGAGTAGAGCGTCGGATTGAAGTCCTCCCGGGAGATGGTCGCCGACGCCGGCTGGCCCGCGGCGCCGCTCTGCTTGGCCTCTTCCTGGGCCTCCTGCAGGGCCTGCGGATCCGCCCCCTCTCCGGGCTCGGGGATCTCGATGCCTTCGGCCAGGAGATCCACGAAACGGTGGCGCATGCAGCGGAGATCGGCCTCCCACAGGAGCGTCAGG
>JAHWKH010000036.1 GCA_019347995.1 Gemmatimonadota bacterium
CGCCCGTCCGCCGACGAGCAGCACGACGTCGTACGCGGCGAGCGCCGACGAGATCGCACCCGCGGCAGGCGGGAGCGCGTTGGCCCACAGTGGGTGCGTCGTCGGGAAGACAACGTTCGAGTGCAGCGGCGAACCGTGCACGGCGCACCCGAGGGCCTCGGCCACGGCGACGAGGGCAGGCACGGCGCCCGACGCCGCGACCTCGTCGCCGGCGTTCTCCTTCCACGTCACCGCCCTGCGCGTCGCCGGGGAGGGCGACCTGCTGGCCCAGCTCGACCGATGTGGAGGACGCGTGTCCATAGAGCGTGCGGTAGCCGCCCCCGTGGTCCAGCGTCACGAAGCGGCCGTAGACGGGGTCGTCCCCCACGTCCACGACGGTTCCTGGTCCGGCCGCGCGGATGTAGGAGTCGGTAGGGACCGCGATGTCCAGGCCCGGGTGCTCCCCTCCCTCGCCCTCCAGGAGCGTCTGGGTGATGAAGCCCCGTTCCGTGAGGGGCCAGGTGGTGGGGCGCGTGTCGTCGGAATCGCCCGCCCCCCGCCCCCCACCCTGGATGCTGGGCGGGGGCGGCAGCCAGAGCTCCGACGTCACCTGGCTGGTCTCGGACCCGAACAGATCCCGAATACGGCCGTACTGCGCCTCCAGCTCCTGGAGCTGCTGGGCGAAGGACTCCATCCGGACCCTGTCCGCCTCCATCTCCGTCAGTCGCTCCTCCAGGATCTGGGTCCGGGCGGCCCGGGCGGCGAGATACCACCAGCTTCCGGCCATGATCGTCACCATGGCCGCCACGACGACGGCGCCCGCGGCCATCCAGCGCAGGCGCCAGTAGGAGATCCGGAAGGTGCGGCTGGCGCGGCCGCCGTCCGGGACGAAGATGACGCTGAGGTGGCGCGGCTCTTCCATGGCTCAGCCCAGGACCTCGGAGGCTTCGCGTCCGGCCAGCAGCGCGAAGATCCGCTCGAAATCCTCGGTGCCGTGGAAGGGCACCTCGATCACGCCCTTGCCTCCCGACGCCCCCTTGATGGTGACGCGGGTGGCGAGGGTCTCACGGAGGGATTCCTCGAGCGCCCGCACCATGGGATCACGGGTGCTGGAGCCGCCGACGGAGGACGCGGGGCGCCTCTTCCTGGCTTCGTCGCCTCCGCCGCGCACGCGCCGCTCCACCTCCCGCACGGACCACCCCTCCCGGACGGCCCGCCGTGCCAGCTCGGCCGCCTTGATGGGATCTTCGAGGCTCAGGAGCGCCCGGGCGTGGCCGGTGGCGAGCTGGCCCTCCTCGAGGAGGCGCCGCACCGACGGTGGGAGCTTCAGCAGCCGCAGGAAGTTGGCGACGGTGCTGCGGTCCTTCCCCACCGAGCGGGCGATCTCGTCCTGGGTCAGTCCGAACCGCTCCCCCAGGGTGCGGTAGCCCTCCGCCTCCTCCAGGGGGCCCAGGGCCTCGCGCTGGAGGTTCTCCACGAGGGCCAGCACGAGGAGGGCCTCGTCGTCGACCTCGCGGACCACCACGGGTACGTCGGCCCATTCCAGCCGCTGGACCGAGCGCAGGCGGCGCTCCCCGGCCACGAGCTCGTAGCGCCCCGCCTGGGAGGGCGACGGCCTCACCACGAGAGGCTGGAGCAGCCCGTTCTCGCGGATGGACTCGACCAGCTCCGCCAGCTCCTCCTCGGAGAACTCCTTCCGCGGCTGCAGCGGATTCGGGGCGATGGCCCCGACCGGGAGGCGGTGGATGTCCGCGTCGGCCGGATCGGCGTCGAGATAGTCGCCCAGGAGGGCGCCCAGACCCTTGCCGAGGCGTTCTCGCTTGGGGCGGCTCACTCGTCGCTCCCGCCGCCGGCCACGGGGGCCGCCTCGGCCTTGCCGCCATTGCGGGAGATGACTTCCCCGGCCAGGGCCAGGTAGCTCTGCGCCCCGTTCGACAGCGCGTCGTAGTGCACGATGGGCTGGCCGAAGCTCGGGGCCTCGGCGAGGCGGACGTTACGCGGAATGGTGGTGCGGTAGACCTTCTGGCCGAAGTATTCCCGGGCCTCGTCCGCCACCTGCTTGGAGAGGTTGAGGCGCCGATCGTACATCGTCAGCAGCACCCCCTCGATCTCCAGGCCGGGGTTCAGGCCCTTCTGGACCAGCCGGACCGTGCTCAGGAGCTGGCTCAGGCCCTCCAGCGCGTAGAACTCGCACTGGATGGGGATCAGCACCGAATCGGCGGCGGTGAGCGTGTTGAGGGTGAGGAGCCCGAGGGACGGGGGGCAATCCACGAGGATGAAGTCGTAGCGCTCCCGCACGTCCCGCAGAGCCTGGCGCAGGATGCTCTCCCGCTCGCCGGCGCCCACCAGCTCGATCTCGGCGCCCACCAGGTCCCGCGTGGAGGGCAGCAGGTCCAGGTATGGAAAGTGGACCGACTCGATGATGCACTCGCTGGCCGGACGCCGCTCCACCAGAACGTCGTAGATGGTGGCCAGGTCGTCCGGACGCTCCACCCCCAGCCCGCTGGTGGCGTTGCCCTGCGGGTCGATGTCGATGACCAGCGTGCGCCGCTCCGCCACGGCCAGCGACGCACCGAGGTTTATGGCGGTGGTCGTCTTGCCGACGCCGCCCTTCTGGTTCGCTATGGCGATGACTCGGGACATGCCGCGTCCGCGCGGGAGGGGCGATGGGTCCGTGGCTCCAAGTATATCCGAGGGGGCTGGAGAGGTAAAGGAAGGAAGGCGCCCTTGCGGCCCCGGCGAAGGAGGAACACAATCGCCTTGACCTCTCTTTCCGCAGCGAGGGCCTGATGATCCGATGGCGTGGCACCCTTCCCCTGGCGGCGTTGGCGCTGGCGCTCCTCCTCCCGGCTTGCGGCGGCGAGGAGGTTCTCGCCCCGGACGAGGACCTCGCCGACCTCGTGGGGGACTGGCGGGCGACGCGCTTCGAGGTGACGAACGTCGCCGACCCGTCCGTCTCTCCCGACCTCATCGATCCATCCATCGGCGCGAGCTTCACGCTCAACATCCAGCCGTCCGGGCAGTACACCGCGATCCTGACGTTCCAACAACATCCTCTCACGGAAATCGGTGAACTGACCCGAGCCGGCGATAAGCTTGTGATGCGCGTGCTTCAGCCATGCTGCCGGACCGACCGCGTGGATTATTCTTTGGAAGCGGGAGTCCTGTCTCTTTCAGGTCCCACCGAGTTCGACTTCAATAATGACGGTGAGCCGGAAGACGCCACGGCCGCCATCGACCTGGTGAGGAGGTGACCGTTCGACCGCCCGGATGTTTCACGTGAAACAACCCTGGCATGGATCTCCAGGCGAGGGGATCGAACGTTTCACGTGAAACACCCGCCTGAACCTCGACTGTGTACAGAGTTTGTACAGGTCACCGACCGAAGAAACGGCCGGCACCCTCGAGGGCGCCGGCCGCTCCTGCTTCCCGGGTCAGCCCGGATCAGTACGGGCCGCCGGGCTCACCGCCCTCGCCTTCCTCGGGCGGCACGTCCACATCGACCTCCGGCACCGTCACGGTGTCCTCACGGATGTCCACCTCGGGCCCCTGCACGTCGTACTCCGGCAGGTTGCCGTCCTCCACCTCGACCTCGGGCAGATCGCCCTGCTCCGTCTGGTCGACATCGCATGCGGCGAGGGGCAGGACGAGCGTCATGGCGAACATCGTCGCCTTCTTGCTGAAAGACATCTGTGTCTCTCCTGATCGGGGTTCATGGTCACACCCCCCACAGGGAGCAAGCGCCATACCACCGGCGGCTCGATTCAGGCGACTCCGGCCGATGCCGCCGAGCGCCAGCGCCGCACCTCGAGCACGAGGTTCTGCAGGTCGGCGGGAGAGACGCCCGGGATCCGCCCGGCCTGGGCCAGGGTGGCCGGCCTGACGCGCCCGAGCTTCTCGCGTCCTTCGGCCGAGAGGGTCGCGAACGCGCCGTAGGGCAGCTCCTCGGCCAGGACGAAGCCCTCCTGCTGCCGTAGCCGCTCCGCCCGCTCCCGCTCCCGGGCCACGTAGCCTTCGTACTTCACCTCGACCTCCACGGCCACGAGGGCCTCCCTCTCCCTCTCGTCCGCGCCGGCCTGTCCCGGCCGGCCCACCGCGAGGAGGGCCGTGGCCTGCACCTCGGGCCGTCTCAACAGGTCCTCCGCCCGGACGGGCTGCGACACGGGGGACGACCCCATGGCCTCGAGGGCCGGATTGACGGCCTCCGGCTCGAGGGACGTCTCCACGAACCAACGCCGGATCCCGTCCTCGGCCTCGAGCCGATCTTCGAGCGCCGCGCACTGGGTCGGGGTCAGGAGGCCCAGCTCCCGGGCGATGGGCCCCAGGCGCCGCACCGTGTTGTCCTGTCGGAGGAGCAGCCGGTATTCCGCGCGCGACGTGAACAGGCGGTAGGGCTCGTCCACGCCCTTCGTCACCAGGTCGTCCACGAGCACGCCGGCATATGCCTGATCGCGCCGCAGGACGAGGGGATCTCTCCCCTGGACCTGGAGCGCCGCGTTGATGCCGGCCACGACGCCCTGCCCCGCCGCCTCCTCGTACCCCGTGGTCCCGTTGATCTGGCCGGCGAAGAACAGCCCGTCCAGGGTGCGCACCTCCAGCGAGTGGCGGAGCTGGTGGGGCGGGAAGTAGTCGTACTCGATGGCGTACCCGCTGCGGGTCATCACCGCCTCCTCCAGCCCCGGGATCGTGCGCAGGAACCGGAGCTGGACCTCCGGCGGGAGCGACGTCGACAGTCCGTTGACGTAGAGCTCGCGGGTGTGCAGCCCCTCCGGCTCGAGGAACACCTGGTGGCGGGGCGCGTCGGGGAAGCGCACCACCTTGTCCTCGATGGAGGGGCAGTAGCGCGGCCCCCTTCCGGAGATCGCCCCACCGTACAGGGCGCTCCGCTCGAGGTTCTCGAGCACGACCCGCTTGAGGGGCTCCCCCGTCCAGGCGATCCAGCAGGGAAGCTGCTCGGGCACCGCCTCGTCGTGGTACGCGCTGAAGCGGAACGCCTCGTCGTCGCCGTCCTGGCGCTGGAGCCTGGCCAGGTCGACGCTGCGCCCGTCGACACGCGGAGGCGTCCCGGTCTTGAAGCGGCCGATCTCGAGGCCCCGGACCTCCAGGGCCTCCGCCAGCTCCAGGGACGGCGCCTCGCCGGCCCGTCCGGCACCGACGCCGGCCTCGCCGCCCACGTGGATGCGGCCGCGCAGAAACGTCCCCGCCGTGACCACCACGGCCGCCGCCGCCACGTCCACGCCCCCCCGCGTGGCGACGCCGACGACGCGGCCCCCCTCCACCACGAGCCCCGTCACCATCTCCTGGAGGAGCTCGAGGTGCTCGAGCTCGTCCAGCGCACGCCGCACCGCCAGCGGATAGAGCGCACGGTCGCACTGCGCCCGCGGCCCCCACACGGCGGGTCCCTTCGAGCGGTTGAGCATGCGGAACTGGAGCCGCGAGGCGTCGGTGGCGCGGCCCATGATCCCGCCCAGCGCATCCACCTCGCGGGCCACCACGCCCTTGGCCACGCCGCCGATCGCGGGGTTGCAGCTCATCTGCCCGATGCGGCCGAGATCGGGCGTCACCAGGAGCGTGCGCGCACCCAGCCGGGCGGAAGCGGCCGCCGCCTCGACCCCGGCATGCCCGCCGCCGACCACCACCACGTCGCATCGGCGGACCATGCCGGACTACCCGACCGTCCGAAAGCCGTCGTCCGGGACCGGCAGATCCGATCCCACCTCCTCGACGGCGTCCACGCGCGCGCCGGAGGGACCCCGGGCGATGCGGCGCGCGAGCGCCTCGACGGCGTCGGAGGGGCCTTCGGCGACCACCTCCACCGCCCCGTCGCGCAGGTTCCTGACCGAGCCGCGCAGGCCGAGCTCCCGGGCCGCCCTGGTGGTGAACCATCGGAAGCCGACGCCCTGCACGCGCCCGGTGATGCGAAAGCTTCGCCGCACGATGTCCTCCAACGCTCGCTCCCTCTCCTGCAGGTGCCTACTTGCCGATGCAGAACCGGGAAAAGACCCGGTCCAGGACCTCTTCCGGGGAGATGACCCCGAGCGTCTCCTCGAGCGCCGTCTCCGCCGGGCGCAGGTGGCTCGCCGCCACCTCCGGGGGCACGCCCCGCTGCAGCGCGGCCGCGAACGCCTCCACCTCGTCGAGGGCCCGCTGCACGCCGCGCGCCTGCCGCTCCCGGAGCAGCACGGGCACCTCGCCCCGCGAAGCCACGAGGCCACGGTACACGAGGGAGGGAAGCAGGGTTCGCAATCGGCCCAGCCCCTCCCCGCTGGTCACCGAGACACGCACGCCCGGGACGTCCACCCCGGCGGAGTCGCCGGCCGAACCCCCCGCGAGGTCGGCCTTCGTCCGCAGCACCACCGCCGGCCGGCCCTCCAGCCGCTCCAGGAACGTCCGCTCCCGCACGTCCAGGTCGCGCCCCGCCTCCACGCATACCAGCACCAGGTCGGCCGCGCGCAGGTAGCGCTCCGCCACCTCGATGCCCAGCCGCTCGACGTGCTCCTCCGTCTCCCGCAGCCCCGCCGTGTCCACCAGCCGGAACGGGAATCCGCCGAGGGAGGCCACCGCCTCCAGCGCGTCGCGCGTCGTCCCCGGCAGCCCGGTGACGATGGCCCGCTCCTGGCCCAGCAGGGCGTTGAACAGGCTGGACTTGCCCGAGTTCGGACGCCCCGCCAGGACGGTGAGCGCGCCCTCGCGCAGGAGCTCCCCCTCGGGCGCCGTGGCCACGAGGCGGCGCAGGTCCTCGGCCAGCGCCATCCCCTCCTCGACCACGCGGGACACGGGCACCGGAGGCTCGTCCTCCTCCGGGAAGTCCAGATGATGCACCAGCAGCGCCTCCAGCTCGACCAGCCGTTCGCGAAGCGCCGCCAGCCGGGACGACAGGCCCCGGTCGAGCTGGCGCAGGGCGGCGGCGTGGAGCGCCCGGCTCCGCCCCTCCACCAGGTCGGCCACGGCCTCGGCCTGGACCAGGTCCATCTTGCCGTGGAGGTACGCGCGCCGTGTGAACTCGCCGGCCGCGGCGGGGCGGGCGCCGGCCGCGACGCACGCCTCCAGGACCAGCGCCGGTGCCATCCATCCGCCGTGGCCCGAGATCTCCACCACGTCCTCCCCCGTATAGCTGTCCGGGGCGGGGAATACGGTCACTAGGCCGCGGTCCACCGGCGCCCCGGACGCGGGGTCGCGGAGCGTGGCAAGGGCGGCCCGGCGGGGGGGAGGGAGGGGATCGAGGCCGGGGGCGACCCGGCGCAGCACGTCCAGCGCGGCGGGCCCCGACACGCGCACGACCGCCACCGCGCCGGCGCCCGGCGCCGTGGCCACCGCGGCGATGGTGTCTACGTCCACGGGAGACCCATGGTCGGGGGGAGGGCTACCCGCCCGTGCGCTTCACCGGCCCCTTCGCCTGCGCCTTCTTGCGCTCCCCGGCGATGATCACCTGCTGGGGAATCGTCGCCAGGTTGGAGACGGCGTAGTAGAGGTTCAGCCCCGCGGCCAGGTTGAAGAAGATGAAGACCATGAAGACGGGCATGATCCACATCATCATCTTCATCTGGGGGTTGCTCTCCTCCATGGAGCGCAGGCTGATGAACTGGAGGAGGAACATCGAGATCCCCAGCACCGCCGGCAGCAGGTAGATGGGGTCGGGCGAGGAGAGGTCGGGAATCCAGAAGAACTCCGCTCCCCTCAGCTCGATGGTGTTCTGGAACACGAAGAAGAGCGAGATGAGCACGGGCCATGGAAGGAGCATGGGCAGGCACCCGGCCACCGGGTTGAAGCCGTACTCCTTGTAGAGCCGCATCATCTCCTTCTGCAGCTTCTCCGGGTTGTCCTTGTACTTGGTCTGGATCTCCTTGAGCAGCGGCTGCACCGCCATGTTGCGCATCTGGGCACGCATGGCCTTCTGGTTGAGCGGCCACAGCAGGATCCTCATGAACACCCCGAACACCACCAGCACCCACCCGTAGGCCAGATCGAACGTCTCGTGCAGGAACACGAGCACGGTCATGATGATGGACACGAAGGGGCGGATCACCGGCCGGAAGAAGCGCCATCCGTACGGATTCACCTCCTCCAGGTCGCTCCCCAGCGCCGTCAGGCGCGCATACTCCTGCGGGCCCATGAACACCCGGAAGTCGAATTCGCCCCCGCTGCCCACCGTATGGGTCCCGGCCAGGTGCGCCCGATGCGGCTCGGGCACGGGGTCGACCAGCAGCCCCCCCAGGTAGTCCTGGCCGGTCCCGTTGGTCGCGGGCATCAGCGCCAGGACGAAGTACTTGCTCTTGAGGGCGGACCAGAGCAGCGGCCCGTCCACCACCTGGCGGCTCTCCACGTCGGAGAGCTGGTTGGAGTTGATCCCCCCGTCCAGGTGGTTCACCACGTACGCCATGGACTGGGCTTCTTCGTCCAGGTTCGCCTCGTTGAAGGCGAGCCCCGTGCCCATGTCCGTGACCAGCAGCGGCCGGTCCACGCCCCGCACCTGGCCCCGGGCGTCGATGAGATAGCCGTCGGCGTGGAACGCGTACGTGATCTCGAATGCGAAGCCGCCGGAAGGCGCGGCGTAGCGGAACGTCAGGGTCTCGTTCGGCCCGCCGGGAGAGATCTCGATGCGCTCGCGGCCGTCCACGACCTCGAACGGAAGCTCGCGCAGGTCCAGCGTGTCCTGGCCCACCACGAGCCGCGAGCCCAGGACCGACGTGCCTTCGGGCACGAGCTGCACCGGACCCTCGCGGGTGAACGAGCGGAAGGACAGCAGCTCGGCCGACAGCAGGCGCGCCCCGCGGGACGAGAAGCGGTAGGCGAACAGCGGCCCCTCCACCTCGACGAAGCGCTCGGGCTCCCCCACGGGAGGGGCCGGTGGGGTGGCGGTGTCCGGCTCGGGCTCGACCCCGGTCGTGCCGGGCAGGTCGGAAAGGTCGGGCGGAGCGGCCGGCCCGGGCTCCGGAGCCCGGGCCGCGGGGGTATCCACCGCCGGGGCCACCCCCTCCTCGACGCCCACGGGCGTGATGGGAGGAAAGAGGAGGTTGGTCACCACGATCACGGCGATCATGAGGCCGATCGCCAGGAGGAAGCGTACTTCCGTGTTCATCCGTTTCGTCCGCCCTCGGGTCCGCCCTGCACCGTCGTCTCTCCCGCCGCGGTCAACGGCTCACCGGCCCGAGCCGGCGGCACCGGATCGTATCCCTTCCCACCCCACGGATGACACCTGATCAGCCGCCGCACCGCGAGCCACGAGCCGCGGGCGGCCCCGTGGCGGTCGATCGCCTCGGCGGCGTACGCCGAGCACGTCGGCGTAAAGCGGCACGCCGCGGGCGTCCAGGGCGAGACGGCCACCTGGTAGAAGCGGATCAGGGCGAGGAGGGATCGTCGGAGCACAACGCCTCCGTCGCCTGGTCCATCTCGTCGCAAAGCTCGGAAAAGCTCGCATCGTAGGCCTCCGCCCGCGCCCGCACCATCACGTCCAGACGCAGGCCCGCGTCCGCCAGGCTCGGCAGGACGCGCGTGCGCCCGATCTCCCGGAGCCGGCGCTTGAGCCGGTTCCTCTCCACGATGGTGTGCTTGTGCTTGGGCACCACGACGCCCCACCGGCAACGAGAAGCGGGGGACGGCGCGAAGAAGATGTCCAGGTGGACCGTCCTCCTGCGCTTCCCCCGCCTGAAGAGCCACCGGATGTCGCTGGCCCGGCGAACCCGGCTCGCGGGCGGCATCCGTCGCGAATCGGCGCCTCCCCCTGGCGCTCCCGCCGGAGGGCGCGCCTCCACCGGGCTTATTTGCCGCCGATCTTCACGGTGAGGCGCTTGCGGCCCCGTGAACGACGACGATTCAGGGTCTTGCGACCCCCCTTTGTCTTCATCCGGGCGCGGAATCCGTGCTTGTTGGAGCGCTTCCGGTTGCGCGGCCTGTACGTCGGCTTCATGGGACTCTGCCGTGCTATGGAGAATGCATCGAATCGAGCAGGATAAGATACCCGAGGGAGGCGGCCGTGTCCACGGGTCGGAACCCTGTCCAAACGGCCCGTCCGGGCAAGCGCCGTCGCGCGGACAACGCCTCCGCGAGATCGATTGACTTTTCCACATCCGCTCCGTAGCGTTGCATCCCCTCAGCATTCGAGGGTCCGAGCTCCACTACAGCCGCCGTCCCTTCGACGGCCCCGGACGGAGTCCATCCATCCCGGGGCCCAGCACGAGTGCGTCCATGGAGTTGACCGCTGCCGAGCTCTGGACACGGATCCTCGAATCCGCCCGAGCCGGCATGCCCGACCAGACCTTCCGCACCTGGCTCTCGGGCACCTCGGGCACCGACCTTTCGGAGGGCGAGCTCCATGTCGAGGTGCCGAGCCAGTTCCACGTGGAGTGGATCGAGGACAAGTACGGAGGCATGCTGGCCGAGCTGGCTCAGCGGACGCTGGGCCGTCCCCTCGCCCTCGTGTTCAGGTCGGGCAAGCCGTCCGGACCCCAGATGCCTTCGGTGGAGCTGATCCCCCCGGGCGGCACCCATGCTCCGATGCCCGCGGCGGGCCGCTCCGAGGGCGAGGACGGCTCCCCCCCGCAGCCCTCCGGCGGCGTCCAGGCGGGGCTCAACGAGCGCTACACCTTCGACCGCTTCGTGGTCGGCACGAACAACCAGCTGGCGGCCGCCGCCTGCCGCGCCGTGGCCGAGAAGCCCGCGCGCATGTACAACCCCCTCTTCCTCTACGGGGGCGTGGGCCTCGGCAAGACGCACCTCATGCACGCCGTCGGCAACGCCATTTCCGATGGCCAGCCGTCGGTGCGCATCGTGTACGTGTCGTCCGAGCAGTTCATGAACGAGCTGGTGGGCTCCATCCAGGAGGGCTCCACGGGCGAGTTCCGCCGCCGCTATCGGCAGATGGACCTGCTCCTGGTCGACGACGTCCACTTCCTCGAGGGGAAGGAGCGCACCCAGGAGGAGTTCTTCCACACCTTCAACGCGCTCTACGACGCCCAGAAGCAGATCGTCCTCACCAGCGACCGTCCGCCCAAGGACATCCCGGGCCTCGAGGATCGCCTGGTCTCGCGCTTCGAGTGGGGCCTGGTGGCCGACATCAAGCCGCCGGACTACGAGACGCGCGTCGCCATCCTGCGCAAGAAGGCCTCGTACGACAGCCTCACGCTGGACGACGAGATCATCGACTACATCGCGCACGCGTGCACCGCGTCCGTGCGCGAGCTCGAGGGCGCGGTCATCAAGCTCCTGGCCTTCTCCTCGCTGACGAACCAGGAGATCACCGTGAGCCTGGCACGCACCGCCCTGTCCGGCATGCTCCGCGGTGACGACGCCAACGCCCGGCTCACGCCCGAGGCGATCCGCGACACCGTGGCCCGGCGCTGGCGCGTGCGGCCCGAGGCCCTGACGTCCAAGCGGCGCACCCGGGACTTGACCGTGCCGCGGCAGGTCGCCATGTACCTGATCAAGGAGATCCTGAACACCCCGCTCGTGCAGATCGGCGTGGTGTTCGGGGGCCGGGACCACTCCACCGTGATCCACTCCATCCGCAAGGTCGAGAACGACATGGAGGACGACGCGACCTTCCGCCGCGAGGTGGAGGAAGCCCATGCGGAGCTGCGGCGC
>JAHWKH010000370.1 GCA_019347995.1 Gemmatimonadota bacterium
CGATGACGCTCATCGAATAGTCGATGAACGACTCCTTCATCTCGTCCTCGAGGACCCGCGCCATCACGCGCTGGCCGCCGCCGCCTTCCTCGGGCAGGATCTCGTCCAGCTCCTCGCCGCCCACGTCCTGCTCGTCGAAATCCGCCATTCCTCAACCTTCCGATGGATGCGCGGGCATGACCCGCGCGAGAATCCTCAGGTGCGGGCCGCCAGGCCCGTCCAGCCGCAGCCCCCACACGACCGTCTCGTGAGCCCCTCCTCCAGCAGGCTGGCCAGCAGACGATGCCTGCGGCGCCGCCTGATCCTCCGGGTGCTCCCTCCACACCGGGGGCAGGAGGAGCCGTCGGAGCGCACCCCCTGCGCGACGCGTCCGGCCCAGACCAGCGCGGCCACCACCGTCACGGCCCCGGCCAGGAGCGCCCAGCCCGCAACCAGCCGGTAGCCCGGGAAGAGAGATTCCTCCCCGCGCAGCGCGGCACCCACGCCATCCACCAGCCGCTTCATGATGATCGACACCCCACCCGTCGCCAGCTCGACGCCCATGAGGGCGAGAGCGAGGGCGGAGAGGACGAGAGCGCGCCTCAACGGGGTGTCGCGGGACGGGAATGTCGCGTCACGTGAGGCCTCGTCTGGGAGCCACGCGAATGGGACCCGGCCCACCCGGGTCGTGAAGGCCCCTCCCCGCTCACGCGCACGCGCGCGGGAAGGTCGGCTAAAGCATTGAAATGTAACGGTTATTGCGGGGTCGAGGCAACGCGTGGGGCCGCCCTGGCGATGGCTCACGCCACCATCACGAAATCCTCGATCTCCACCCAGCCGGAAGCCTCCAGCGCCTCACGGATCTCGGCGCGCGCGCAGGCCTGCCCCACGGCGCCCAGGGCCAGGGCCCCCCGGAACCGGTCCACGTCGGCCGGGGCCACCACCGGCGCGCCGTGGATCTCCTGTCCGATCTTGCGCGGATCCAGGTCGACGAACGCCCTCACGGGCACGCCGGCGACGGCCAGCTCCCGGGCGAACGCCTTCCCCGTCGGCCCCGCCCCCCACACCACCGCGCCCTCCCGGTCCCGGAGCAGGGAACGACGCAGGTGGTGCACCTTGCAGCGGCGGAAGGCGGCGGGCGCGTAGGCGGGGTGGGTGCGGGAGAGGCGCCCCTCCGCCTCACGCCAGCGCAGGAGAACCTCGGGGACCTTGGCCATGCGCCCGCCCCGTCGCCACAGGCGCAGCAGGAGGTCGTAGTCCTCGGGCCAGCCGCGGTCGCGGTAGCCTCCCGCCGCCTCGAGGGCGTCGCGCCGCAGGAGGAACGTGGGGTGGGCCAGCGGGCACTCCACGAAGAGATCCCGGACATGGTCGTCGGGGGTGACGAGGTCGTTGAGCCAGCTCTCGTAGCGGCGCGCTCCCCCCCGGATCCGGGCCTCGGGGAAGTAGGCGACGCGGCAGCCCACGACGGCCAGCGAGGCGTCCGACTCCAGGAGCGCCATCTGGGCTTGCAGGCGCCCCGGCAGCGCCACGTCGTCGGCGTCCATGCGGGCCACCAGCGGCGCCTGGGCGGCGGCCCGCGCCCGCTCCAGCGCCGCCACCAGCCCCTGCGCCTCCTGCCGGATCACGACCACGCGGGGGTCGGCGTCGGCCCAGGCCGCCAGGAGGCGCGGCGTGGCGTCCTCCGACCCGTCGTCCACCACCACCGCCTCCCAGTCCTCCAGCGTCTGCGACCGCAGCGAGGCGACGCACGCCTCCAGGTGTCGCTCGCCGTCGCGGACCGGAAGGAGGATCGAGACCCGGGGCGGGCTCAGGGCAGGGACGCCAGCTCCAGGGTGACGGGCTGACCGGAGGGCTCCACCTTCACGATGACGTGGGGCGCTTCCACCCGGGCCCACACGATCTGGGGCTGGGCGCCGCCCACCTCGGCCCGGTATGCGGTGAACGTCCCCGCCGGAACCGTCACCACCTCGGTTCCGGTGACGCGCACGGGCGCCGTGTCCACCGATCCGGTCTGGAGCTGCACCACGGGGAGGCGGATCTCCCTCCCCTCCTCCAGAGGGGCCAGCCAGATGGCCAGCTCCACCATGTCTCCCAGGAGCGCCCCGTCGGGGAACTCCCGGTCGATGTCCTCTCCGCCGTCCGCCGACTGCAGCGTGCCGATCAGGCGGCCGTCCTCCACGCGCGCCTCCATGGCCACCCGCTGGGGGCCCACCCGGATGCGGGCCGCGGCGCGCAGCGGCTCGAAGCCCGGCGTGGTGAACACCACCTCCTGCTCGATCTCCTGCGGGCCCATGGTTGCGACGCCGCGCCACACCAGCGCCGGCTCCCCGGACACCGTGTCGCTCACGAGCTCGCGCACCATGGATCCCACCTCCTCCCCCTGGAAGAGGACCTGGTACTCGTACGTTCCCCGCTCCAGGCGCGACGCGTCGAACGACACGCCGGCAGGCCGCGTCGGGGCCAGGTCGGCGGCGTCCAGGGCATTTCCCTCCGTGTCCACCAGCGTGAGAGGCCCGAACGGCTGGAGCTGAGGTCTGAGCTGCGTGGCGTCCCCCACCACCACCAGGACCAGCCGGGAGGGGTCCAGGTGGCGCCGCGCCACCTCCTGGATGTCCGACGGATCGAGGGCGGCCACCCGCTGCCGGTAGGTCTCGATGGCGTCGTCCGACAGCCCCAGGAGACGGTTGCTCGTCACCCGCCCGGCGATCTGCTGCGGCGTCTCGATCTGGAGCGGGAACGAGCCGACCAGGAAGTCCTGCGTGTCGCTCAGCTCGGAGGGCGGCACCATCTCCGTACGCAGGAGGCGGATCTGCTCCAGGAGCCCCGCGATGGCCTCGCC
>JAHWKH010000371.1 GCA_019347995.1 Gemmatimonadota bacterium
GGGCGAGGCGCCTCCGGCCCCTCCCTCCAGGCCGGTGGTCTCGAAGCCCGCCGGCGTATTCTCCGCCGCGACGGCCTCCTCGTCCTCTCCCCCGCGGATGTCGAAGCCGACCTCCTCTTCGTCCTCCCCGCCTTCGGCGGCTCCACTGCCGAACTGGATGTCGCCGAATCCGCCCAGCGGATCGTCGGCGGCCAGGGAGGTGGTCTCGAAGCCCCCGGTGGGCCTGCCCGCGAGAGCCTCCGCGTCGGGAAGCTCGGCCTCCGGGTCCATCTCGCGGATCTTCGACTCGAAGTCGCGCGCCGCCTTCTCGTCGCCCCGCAGCATGAGCGTGCGATAGCCCGCCTGCAGCTGCTCCACGGCCTGCTCGACGTGCCCGTGCTGCTGCATCTGACCGGCGATCATCAGGCGCAGGTCGGTGTCGTCGGGCGCCAGGTCGGCGAACTCCCCCAGCGCGGCGTAGGCGGCGTCGATCTTACCGGCCTTCTGCATGGCCTCCGCGTACGTCAGGAAGCTGGAGCGTGCGTCCACCAGGAATCCCTGCGAGGCCCGGATCTGGCCGATGCGCAGGTGGATGGCGGGGCGACCCGGGACGTTGCGGAGGACCTTCTTGCAGACCGCGATGGCGTTGTTGGGAAGCTCCGACTCCATGTACAGGTCGATGGCGCGCCCGTACTGCTCCATGGCGTCGTCCAGGTTGCCCAGACGCGCGTGGATGTCGCCGACGCGATTGTGCAGCCCGATATCGGGCTGCTCGACCTCGTCGAGCTTCTCGATGGCGCGCACGTACAGGCCCAGCGCCTTGATCCACTCCTCATCCTGCTCGTGGCGTCGAGCCTGTTCCTTGAGGCTTTCGATGCTGCTCATGGCTCGCGGGCTGGGGGCGGCGAAGGGGCGAGTCGGCGCGCTGCGGCGCGCACGGGCTCCGGCACGGCGTCGCCCGCCTCCCGCACCGCCTCCACCAGCTCCGCCACCCCCGGCGCGACACGCGTCGAAAGGTGGTGGGCCAGGCGGGAGGAGAGGAGACGGGAGGGATGGGCGTCGAGGAGCCTTAATCTGTCGGCCGCAGCCGGGAGCACAAGTGCGTCGGGCATCATCCCGATGATCTCCGTCGCGCTCACCCGGCCGCCCAGGGCCTCCACCTCCCCCTCCACCGCGGCGAACACGTCGAACGGAGGGGCGCCCTCCAGGTCCTCCAGATTCATGGAGAGCTGCACGCGGTCCTGGATCTGCAGCCGGAAGGCCAACGCCCGCAGGCCGGAAAAGCCGCCGCCCGTCTCCCGCAGCCGGGCGGCCAGCGCCCGGAGAGCCTCGTGCCCGACGCCTTCCACGTAGACGTTCCACGCCAGCAGCACCGCGCGGGCGCCCACGCACGTGACGCCGGCGGTGGGATGGGCTGCGCGGACGCCGGCCGGCGCCAGGTCGGGGGCGCGACCCTCGGGAAAGCCCTGCGCGAGGGCCTCGAAGCCCCCCCTGCGAACCTCGGCGAGACGGCGCCCCGGGGGGTCCGAGGCGGCGCCGTAGAAATAGACCGGCAGCCCCAGCTCCTCGCAGAGCGCCTTCCCCACGCGATGGGCGCTCCGGGCCGCGTCGGCCAGCGTCAGCCCCGACAGGGGAACGAACGGCAGCACGTCCAGGGCGCCCACCCGGGGATGGACCCCACGGTGCCCGCGCAGGTCCACCGTCTCCACGACCTCGCGCGCCAGGGCCAGGGAAGCCCGCTCCACGGCCCGGGGCTCGCCCACGTACGTGATCACCGACCGGTGGTGATCGGGATCGGAGGATACGTCCAGGACCTCCACCCCTTCCCCGGCCACCACCCGCGTCCACGCCTCGACGCGGGCGGGGTCGCGCCCCTCGCTGATGTTGGGGACCGCTTCCAGGACGGGCACCATGGGCTAGACGCGCATAGGCATGTCGGGGACTGCTTCCAGGACGGGCGCCATGGGTGGAAGGATATCGAGGGAACCGGACTCCGGGGCGGGCGCGCGGCGGCCGGGAAGATACCGTGGCGCCGGGGGCGGAGAAAGCGACGGCCGGCTCCCCCGCCCGGGAGAGTCGGCCGTCGACGTACGGCGGCGGGACGGGCCCCCGGGATCAGCGCGTGGCGGCGGGCCGACGCACGAGCTCGGGATTGCCGGGCTGGAGCTGGTAGGCCCAGTCGAAGATCGCCAGCGCCGACCCCGCCTGGTCGAAGCCGAGCAGCACCACCCGCACGGCGGCGAAGTGATCCTGGCCGTCGTCGCCGACGACCCGGAGGACGTACGTGGTCTGGGCGTCGAGCGCCACGTCCTGGGCCACGTAGCCGCTGGTGGGCGCCACGTCCAGCGAGGCGCAGCCGGCGTCGGCGCCGACGCCGCACTTGAGCGCCGTGGTCACGAAGCCCTCGGGATGGATCTGCGTGCCCGGACCGGGCACCAGCCACCAGCCGGCCGCGTCGGTCTCGAGGCGGAAGTGACGCGACGGGCTATCGCCGCTCACGATGGGGTCGGTCTCTTCCGAAGCGGCGAAGCGGAAGCCCGAGGCGCCGGGTACGTCGAACCAGTCGTAGATCCACTCACCGTGGAAGTCGGGCCTGGGGGTGCCCGATGCGGCGGCCCCGGTCTCGCTCTCGTGCCCGTGGACGTCCACGGACGCCAGCATGTAGGTGGACGTGACACCGTTGGTGGCCAGCAGGTCGAGGAAGCCCTCCGAGTCGGTCTCACCCAGGAAGAACAGCTCGCTGCCGTCCTGCAGGTAGACGCGGTAGTGGGAGAAGTCCTCGGAGGTGCGGGCGTTGTCCGACCACGTCAGGTAGGTGGCGTCGTCCAGCGCCACCACC
>JAHWKH010000372.1 GCA_019347995.1 Gemmatimonadota bacterium
TGGGGCGGCTGGAGGAGCTGTGTGCCTCGCTGGGCACGTTGCGGTGTGGTGCCGTGGGCTCGCGCCTGGTGCTCGCGCCGTCGCCCGAGAAGATCGGCCGGGCGGATGCGCTGTGGCTGAGGGACGGGCGGGTGGCGGGATTCGCGGCCTGCGCGCGCTCGGTGGAGGAGGTGCAGGCGGTGGTGCGCGCGCCGCGGCCCCCCAGTTCCGACGACATCGCCGAGCTGCGGGTGGTCGAGACGTGGCTGGCCACGGGTGAGGCCGCGGTCCTGGAGCTGACCGGGCTTGCTGGTGGGGGAGTGGGAGGGACCGTTGCCGCCTTCGCCGCGGCCACTCTTGGCGCTGGGGTGCCCTCAGCGGAAGGGTAATTCGACGACCGTGGCGGTCGCTTGCGTGTCCCTCAGGGCCAGTTCGTCTCCCACGCCGGCCTCGCGGCGCACGAAGGCCAGGGCGATGGGGCCGTGGACCGGGGACTCGACGGCGCTGGCGATCCTGCCGACCACCTTCTCGCCCCGCAGCAGCTCGGTGCCGACCGGCGCGGGCGCCGACAGCCTGAGCCCGCGCAGGTGCCGGTTGGGCTTGCCGCGCCAGTGCAGGCGCGCGACGGTCTCCTGGCCGACGTAGCAGCCCTTGGTGAAGCTGACCGCGCGGTCGTTGAGGCCCGCCTCCTGGGGGATCACGGTTTCGTCGAGCTCGACGCCGTGGCGCGGGCGCCCCGACTCGATGCGCAACACCTCAGCCGCGTCCTCGCTGACCTCCACGGCGCCGGAAGAGATCAGCCCGGTGCGCAAGCGCTCCGTGTGCTCGGCACTGCACACGATGTCCAGACCCAGGTCGGTGCGCACGACGAGGCAATCGACCCCGCCGATCGAGGCGCGCCAGTTCATGTGCTCCTCACCGCCAGCAGCTTCGTCCACGCCGGCCACCACGGCAGATCCCGGCCCCACCAGCGACAACAGCCCCTGCTGCACCGTGCGCTTGTGCAGCTGGACGTCGTGGCCCAGGCTGAAGCGGCGAATGGTGTCGAACAGCGCCTGCAGGCCGGCGCGCTCGCAGATCAGCAGCAGCTCCTCGCCGGTGTCCAGCACGCGCAGGTCGGCCAGCATCTTGCCCTTGGGGGTCAGCAGCGCGGCGTACTGGCCGTGGCCGGGCTCCAGTGCCTCGATGTCGTTGGTGACCTGGCCGGTCAGGAAGGTCTTGGCGTCGGTGCCCGTGAGCGCGAGCTTGCCCAGCTCGCTGCGGTCGATCAGGCCGCAGGCCTCGCGCAGCACGCGGTCCTGCTCGAGGAGCGTGGTCGCGGCGGTGGTGGCCATGGGCCCAGGATAGGATCAGGGCAATGGCGCTTGCCGACACCTTCCAGGAGATCGTCGACTCCCTGCCCGAGGACTGGACCGATCTCGAGATCGACCTGCGTATCTTCGACGAGAGCCAATACGTCGACGCGGCCAGCTTCCTGGTCACCTGCAACGCGCAGCCCTACTCCAAGCACGACTGGCACTTCCGCCTGCTGGTGGCCCACCGCTTCGGCCACGCGGCCGCCGCGCCCACGGTCCACGGCACACTCAAGCTCCTCGACGACGCGGGCATCTCCGGCGAGCTGGCCGTGCGCCAGGTCCGTCAGGGCCGCGTCGAGGTCACGCAGATGTGGGGGCGGCCCCAGTCGGTGCGCGAGGAATTCCGCCGCGTGCGGTGGCAGTAGCGTGGCCCGCATCGTAGCGCTGCTGCCCGACCTGCTGTTCGGTTCCAACGTGCAGGGCGCCCTGGCTGCCGCCGGGCACGACGTGGCGCTGGTGGCCGGGGAGGAGGGTGCGCGGGGGGCACTGCCCGGGGCCGACGTGCTCGTACTCGACCTGGCCGCCGACGCCGACGGGGGCCTGGCCGCGCTCGCCGCGCTGCGCAGCGCCCAGGCCCTGGAGGGGGTGCGGGTGCTGGCCGCCTACGCCCACGTCGAGGCTGCTACCAAGGCCCGCGCCGAGGCGGCGGGCGTCGATCTGGCCGTGCCGCGCTCGCGCATGGCCCGCGAGGGCGCCGCGCTGGTCGAGCGCCTGCTGGCCTGAGCGCCCGTCAGCCGGCCTCGGTGTCGGAAGGCACGAACCCTCCGTCGAACATCAGCTCCACCTCCGGCGGCTGGGCGGTGATGCCCACCTCGGCCTCCCACCCCGCCCACTCGCGCAACGCGGCGGGGTCGAGCTCCCCGACGCGCCCGCCGGCGCGGAAGCTGGGCTCCACCGCCTCCAGCTGGGCCAGCACCGTCTCGCGCTCCAGGCCCTGGGTGGCGTCGATGAGGGTGCTCGCCGCGCTCTCGGGCTCGGCCAGCGTGCGCTCGTAGCCGCGCACCAGGGCGGCGACCGTCGCGCGCACCTCCGCGGGACGGTCCTGCAGCGTCTCGCGGGTGACGGTGAGCACCAGCTCGGGGTAGCGGGGGGCGCCGAAGTCGTCGACGCGAAAGATCCGGGCTTCCGGGCGTTCACGCTGCAGGGCCAGGCCCTCGACGTTCCAGAACGCGGTGGCGCCCGCCACCTCGCCACCCAGCAGCGAGGCCACCGCGTTGAAGCCGATGCTCACCCGCTCGACCTTCGCCGGGTCGCCGCCGTCACCGGCCACCACGGTGTCGAGCACCGCCTCGTCGCTGGGCAGGCCGGGGCCGCCCCCGCGCCGGCCCAGCAGGACGCGGGGTCGCTGCACGGGGGGTAGGGCCAGCACCGAAGCCAGTGGCCGGCGCACGATGGCCATGACCGCGACCAGGTCGCGGTCCAGCTCGCGGGCCAGGGCGAGGTCAAGGATGTCCAGCACCGATATGTAGGTGTCTCCGACCACCT
>JAHWKH010000373.1 GCA_019347995.1 Gemmatimonadota bacterium
TGCATCGGTTGCGCCACGAGCCCGGCCAAGTCGTCGCCGGTCAGCACGGCGACGACGCCGGGCAGGGCGAGGGCGGCCGACGTGTCGATCGAGCGGATCCGGGCCCTCGGCGCGCCCCGGCTGTTCCCGACGCACTTCGGGCCCC
The DNA here is from genome assembly GCA_019347995.1 of Gemmatimonadota bacterium. Next base: position 146 of record JAHWKH010000373.1, read on the forward strand.
ACGATGCCGGCGAACGCGTGCGCAGTTCGGAGGGCTTCTGCGACGAGGCGATCGAGGCGCTCCGGACGTGGTCCGAGTGGGTCCTCGAGGCGCGCACGCAGACGGGCGAGGTGGACGAAGCCGCCGAGCTCACCATGCCGTACTACCTGGACCCGTGGGGCTCCGAGCCGGTGGACGTCTACGAATGGGCCGAGTCCCGCCTCCCGACCACTTCCCGCGGGGTCGTGGTACGCGGGCTCCCGTTCGCGCAGCCGCCCGTGCGGGGGCTCTTCCGGCTCCGGCTCGACGACGACCGTGAGCCGATCCCTGTCTCCCGCCCCGCCGCCCGGGTCGGCGTCGACGCCCGCGACGGCGAGTACCAGGAGCCCGTCAAGATCGTCCCCGCCGTTTCGGTGGAGCTGGATCCGGCCGTGGCCGTCCTGCCGCTGGCGTCGCCCGACCGGCCGCTTTCGTTCACCGTCCGGCTCCGGAGCCAGGCGCCCGCCGGCCTGACCGGCGGGCTCCGGCCGGTCCTACCCGCCGGCTGGCGCGCCGAGCCCGCCGCGATCCCGGTCGCCTTCGACGCCGCTGGCGCCGAGCGCACCGTCTCGTTCGAGGTCACCGCGCCCGCCCACGTCACCGCCGGACAGCACGAGGTGGGTGCCGAGCTCGTCGCCGATGACGGGACCCGCTACAGGCTCGGCTACGACGTCGTCGACTACCCCCACATCGCGCCGCACCACCTATACGCGCCCGCCCGCGCGCGGGTCCGCGCGCTGGACGTCGAGGTGGCCGACGTCCGCGTGGGCTACGTCCCGGGCGTGGGCGATGGCGTTCCCGAGGCCCTCGACCAGCTCGGTGTCCCGTGGGAGACGCTCACCGCCGCCGACCTCGCCAGCGGCCGGCTCGACCGCTTCGACGTCATCATCACCGGGACCCGCGCCTACGAGGTCAATGACGACCTGGTGGCCCACAACCAGCGGCTCCTCGACTGGACCCGCGCCGGCGGCACACTCATCGTCCAGTACAACAAGTACCCGGCCCTGGGCCGCGACTACACGCCCTGGCCCGTGACCATCGCGCGGCCCCACGGCCGCGTGACCGACGAGACCGCCCCCGTCCGCGTCCTCGAGCCCGACCACCCCGTCTTCACCACGCCCAACGCCCTCGGCCCCGCCGACTGGGAGGGCTGGGTCCAGGAGCGCGGCCTCTACTTCTGGGAGACATGGGACGGCCCGCTCACACCGCTGCTCGCCATGGGCGACCCCGGCGAGGAGCCGCTGACCGGCTCCCTGCTCGTGGGCGCCCTCGGCCAGGGCACCTACGTCTACAGCGCCCTCGCCCTCTTCCGCCAGCTCCCCGAGGGCGTCCCCGGCGCATACCGCCTCCTCGCCAACCTGATCTCCCTCGGGGCGAAATGACGGAAGAGCGGAAGCGCCGGGCGAGGTGGCTCTACGCGCGCGTGATCATCGTCCAGATCGTCGCCCTGATTGCGCTCTGGCTGCTCCAGTCCACGTACGGCAGCTGACCCGAACCCCGAACCCCGAAACCTGAGCCCCGCATGCATTGGATCGACTGGACCATCGTCTTCGCCTACCTGGCCTACGTGGTCTGGGACGGGCTGCGGCGGTCGAAGGGGACCGACAACGTAGAGGGCTATTTCCTCGCCAACCGGTCCATGCCGTGGTGGGCGGTGGGGCTGAGCGTGATGGCCACGCAGATGAGCGCCATCACGCTGGTGGGGACCACCGGCCAGGGCGCCACCGACGGCATGCGCTTCGTCCAGTTCTACTTCGGGCTCCCGCTGGCCATGCTCATCCTGAGCGTGACGCTCGTGCCGTTCTTCCACCGTGCGAAGGTCTACACGGCGTACGAGTACCTGGAGAAGCGGTTCGACGCGCGCACCCGGTCCATGACCAGCGCGCTCTTCCTCCTGTCGCGGGGGATGGCCGTGGGCGTGGTGATCTCCGCGCCCGCCGTGATCCTGTCCGCCACGCTGGGCCTGACCTTCCCGCTGGCCGTGGCGCTGATCGGGATCCCCGCCGTGGTCTACACCATGTTCGGCGGGGTGCAGGCGGTGCAGTGGACCGACGTGAAGCAGATGGTGCTCATCGTGGGCGGGCTCGGCGCGCTGCTGGTCATGCTGCTGCTGGGGATCCCCGGCGACGTGGGGATCGGCAACGCGCTCCACGTGGCCGGCGCCACCGGCCGGCTCGACACCTTCGACTTCAGCTTCAGCCTGAACGAGACCTACACCTTCTGGTCGGGCCTCATCGGCGGGACGTTCCTGATGCTGTCTTACTTCGGGACCGACCAGAGCCAGGTCCAGCGCTACCTCACCGCCCGCTCCATCGACGAGGCCCGAAGCTCGCTTTTCATCAGCGCCTACTGGAAGATCCCGCTCCAGGCCATGGTGCTCATGATCGGCGTGCTCGTCTTCGTCTACTACCTCTTCAGCGCGCCGCCGCTCCTCTACAACGCCGAGCACGACACGGCCGTCCGGGCGGGCGCCGCCGCCGAGTACTCCCAGCTCCAGGCCCGCTACGACGACGCCTTCCAGGCCCGCCGCCAGGCCGCCATCGACCTGGCCGCCGCGCGCTCCGCCGGCGACGCCGTCCTGGCCGAGCGGATGGAGCGGGAGTTCCTGTCCGGGAACGACCGGGTCGAGGCCGTCCGCTC
>JAHWKH010000374.1 GCA_019347995.1 Gemmatimonadota bacterium
CCCCCGCCGGCGCTCTGGGACGTGATGATGAGGTGCACGTCGGCCGACTGCCGGTCGCGCACCCAGCTCACCCACCCCAGCTCCGTCCGGAAGAACTCCCGTGCGCACCCCCGCGTCTGGCAATCCAGGTACACGCGCAGCGGATCGGCCCGGGGAGGCTGCGGCTGCTGCTGGGCCACGACGGGCGTCGTGGCGAGCAGAATGAGGAGGAGGACGAGGGCGGGCGGGGCCGCGGCGAGCCGCTGCGGTCGTCGGGGCATGGAAGCGCGCGCTTTCGCGAAGGAGACGAGGCCGAGGCGTTCGCACGTGCAGACGCCCGAGCGGCCCGGAGTGTTAAACACAGCCTCCGACGCGGGAATCCCCTCGGCCTACTCCCTCACCGCGCCCGGCCGTCCGTCGCGCACCACGAACGTAGCGCGCGTCTCCTTCGGCGCGTCGGGCCGGCTCACCCACGGCACCACCTGGTAGCGGGCCGTCATGCGCTCGCGCTCCACGTCCACGGCGACGTAGCCGCGGCGGCCGTTGTACCAGTGGATGTGCGGGTTGGCGGCCCGCGTGCGATCGAACCCGTCGAACACCTCGCGCCCGTCGCCGCCCGAAGTGATGGAGGTGCCCACCAGCTCGGTCCCCACCACGGGCGAGCGCGGCCGGTCGAAGTCGGCCTTGATGTCGCTGACCCAGCTCGAGTGGATGTCGCCGGTGAGGACCACGGGATTGGCCGTCCGGCCCGACGCGAGCACGTCCAGCAGCCGCTGCCGCGCCGCCGGGTAGCCGTCCCACATGTCCATGGGGTGGATGGGCGTCCCGTCTTCGTCCTCGCGCTGCAGGCGCGACACCATCACCTGATTGGCCAGCACGTTCCAGCGCGCCTCGGACGTCGCCAGACCCTCGAGCATCCAGCGTTCCTGCGCGTCGCCCAGCATGGTGCGGCCGACCTCGAAGGCCTCGGCGCAGTATGGCTTGTTGCGATCGCCGCAGGCCTGGTCGCTGCGGTGCTGGCGGGTGTCGAGGACGCTCAAGGAGAGCAGGTCTCCGAACGCCAGGCGCCGGTACAGGCGCATATCGGGCCCCCGTGGGACGGAGCTTCTCCGCAGCGGCATGAACTCGTACCAGGTCTGGAACGCCGCGGCGCGCCGGAGGAGGAAGGCTCCGCGTTCCTGGTCGTCCTCGGGATGCGGCCCCGCCCAGTTGTTGTCCACCTCGTGGTCGTCCTGGGTCACCACCCACGGGAAGGCGGCGTGGGCGGCCCGGAGGTGCGGGTCGCGGCGGTAGTGGGCGTAGCGCGCCCGGTAGCCCTCCAGCGTGAGCGTCTCGCCGGCTTCGTGCTCGCGCACGGTGGGTGCCGAGTCGAAGCGCTTCTCGTAGATGTAGTCGCCCAGGTGGACGACCAGGTCCAGGTCTTCCTCGGCCATGTGCCGGTAGGCCGTGTAGTGGCCGTGCTCGAAGTTCTGGCACGACGCGAAGGCGAAGCGGAGGCGGTCCGTCGGAGCCCCCGCCGCCGGCGCCGTGCGCGTGCGTCCTACGGGGCTGACCGCGCCGCCGGTCGTGAAGCGGTAGTGGTAGACGCGCCCCGGCTCGAGTCCCTCGACCTCGGCGTGCACGCTGTGGCCCAGCTCGGGCAGCGCCAGCGCCTCGCCCCGGCGCGCCACGCGGCGGAAGGCTTCGTCGTCGGCCACTTCCCAACGTACGGGCACCCGCGTGCCGAGCCCTGCCGCCTCCGCGACCGTGTCGGCCGCCAGCCGTGTCCACAGCACGACCCCGTCGGGCATCGGATCGCCGGAGGCGACGCCCAGCGTGAACGGGTCGGCGCGGAAGCGCGGCGCTGCGTCGCCCCGCCGCGCCGGCAGGGCGCCGCCCATGGCCACCAGGGCCGCGGCGCTCCCCCCGGCGCGGAGGAAGTCGCGGCGCGTGCCACGGAGCTCGAAGAGGTGGTACCATTGAAGATCGTCGGTCTTCATGGAGGCCAACATAATGCCGTGCGAAGGGTAGTACCCATCATGCATCGTACGAGCGCGCTGCCCGTCCTCCTGGCCGCCCTGGCCCTTCCCGCCACGGCGCCGGCCGCGTCCCTGGAGGCCCAGGGTCCGGACCGGGGAGCCATCAGCGGCCTGGTGCTGGAGGACGGCGCGCTCACCCCGCTGGACGGGGCCGTGGTGGAGCTCGTGGGCACGCGGGTGCGGGTCGCCACCGGCGCGGACGGGGCCTTCGCGCTGAGGAACCTCCCCGCCGGCACGCTCACGCTGAAGGTGGCGGCGCCGGGCTACGTCACGTTGACCGAGAACGTGGAGATCGCGCCGCTGGAGACGGTTCTGCTCCAGCTCCGCCTCCCGAAGGTCGGCGTCGCGCTGGAGGAGCTGCTGGTGAGCGTCGGAGCCCGGCGCCCGGGGAGCGATCCCGCATCGACGGCCGCCGGCGACCGCGTGGACAGCGGGGACAGCGCTCTGGACCTGCTGGCCAATCAGATCGTGGGCGTGGACGTGCGCAGGGGCGAGCACGGCGCGCCCGCCTGGATCGTGATCCGCGGCTATACGACCGTCACGGGGAGCAACGCCCCGGTCGTCTATCTCGACGGTGTCCGCATCTCCACGCTGGACATCCTCCAGCAGATCCCTGCCGGCAGCGTCTCCAGCATCCGCGTGCTGCGAGGCGCCGCCGCCAGCGCCCATTTCATGGACGCCGCCAACGGCGTCATCCTGGTCGAGACGCGCCGCGCCCCCGGCGAAGGCGGCGCGGGGGGTGGCTGAGCGCAGGCGTCCCCAAAGCGCTCCGGCTACCTTCGGCC
>JAHWKH010000375.1 GCA_019347995.1 Gemmatimonadota bacterium
TTACGTAATTTGCGTAACGACGTGCACGTAACAAGTGGAGCGGAGAAATCCTTTTGAGTATGGACGTGAGCTTGCGCTTGCGGAGTTGGTCGATCGCGAGGAGGAGCTCGCAGAGATTGCGGCAACGATTCGAAACCGTCAAAAGCTGTTTCTGATCGGTCCCCGCCGATTTGGGAAGACTTCGCTACTTAGCGCCGCCGACGAGGTGGCGACGAGCCGGGGTGCAGTCGTGATTCGGCTCGATGCCGAGAAGTACGAGTCGCTGGAGCTGCTGGCCCTGGGCGAGGTGGTGGCCCACAAGGCGCACGACAGCCGGGTGGTCGGCATCCGTGCGGCGCTCCGGGGCGGGGCGACCTGGGAGCAGATCGCGGCCGCGCTCGACGTGTCCCCGCGCGAGGCCTGGCAGTCCTTCCACGACGCGATCGCCCACCTCGACGCGGACGCCGCCACCGCCGCCCGCGAGCACGAGCACCAGCACGAGGACGACCGCGGCGAGCCCCGCGGCGCCGAGGCCGATGAAGCCGGCGCCGATCTCGTCCGCCACCGAGCGCACCTCGGCCATGGCCGGGATGATGTCCTCGCGCATGTGCAGCGCCTTCGAGTGGACGTCGTCGCCGCCCAGCTCCTCGTTCTGCGCCGTCAGCGCGTCCAGCGCGTCGGCCAGCGCGTCCACGAGCTCGTTGACCCTGCGGGCGGTGGCCACCACGGCCTCGGTCTTCATGCCCACGTCCGCTCCCCGCTCCGCGGTCTGCAGCAGGTCGCTCAGGTAGCGGGTCGCCGCGGGCATGATCATGGTCCGGCCGATGTCCGCCGCCATCTCGCCCTCGATGTTGATGGTCTTGAAGTACTGGTCCACCGAGATCTCGTGCCGGCTCTCCAGCTCCCGGTGCGAGAGCACCCCGTACTTCTCGAACAGCTGGACGTTCTTGTCGTCGACGAGCGTGGGCAGGGACTCCATCGTGTTGCCCAGGTTCAGCAGCCCCCGCTTCTTCGCCTCCCCCACCCACTCCTGGCTGTAGTTGTCGCCGTTGAAGACGATGCGCTTGAACGCCCGCGCTTCGTCGGCGATGAGCGTGCGCAGCGCGTCGTTCAGCGCGGCGCCCGTGGCGCACTCCGCCTCGAGCTTCGTCACCATCTCGTCGATGGCCTCCGCCACGACGGTGTTGAGCACGGTGGCCGGGAACGAGATGCTCTGCGCACCGCCCAGGGCCCGGAACTCGAACTTGTTGCCCGTGAAGGCGAACGGGCTGGTGCGGTTGCGGTCGCCGGCGTGCTTCGGGAGGCTCGGCAGCGTGCGCACCCCCAGCCCCAGCAGGCCACCGGCCTTGCTGCTGTTGGCGCTGCCCGCGTCCTCGATCTGCTGGAAGACGTCGGTGAGCTGGTCGCCCAGGAACACGCTGATGATCGCGGGCGGAGCCTCGTTGGCGCCCAGCCGGTGATCGTTTCCGGCGTGGGCCACCGACGCGCGCAGCAGGTCCTGGTGCCTCTCCACCGCCTTGAGCACGGCCGAGCAGAAGAACAGGAACTGCATGTTGTCGTGGGGCGTGTCCCCCGGCTCCAGCAGGTTCTGGCTCTCCGTGGCGAAGCTCCAGTTGAGGTGCTTGCCGCTCCCGTTCACGCCCGCGAACGGCTTCTCGTGGAGGAGGGCGACCAAGCCGTATCGGCGCGCCACCGCCCGCAGGGTGCTCATGACGAGCTGCTGGTGATCCGCGGCGATGTTGGCTTCCTCGTACAACGGCGCCATCTCGAACTGGCTGGGCGCCACCTCGTTGTGCCGCGTCATCACGGGCACGCCGAGCTTGTACAGCGCCAGCTCCACCTCGTTCATGCAGTCCAGCACGCGAGCCGGGATCGACCCGAAGTAGTGGTCCTCCATCTCCTGGCCACGGGGCGGCTTCGCGCCGAAGAGCGTGCGGCCGGTGGTGAGCAGGTCGGGGCGACGGTAGAAGAACTCCTCGTCGATGAGGAAGTACTCCTGCTCGGCGCCCACCGTCGTGAAGACCCGCTGGGCGTCGGTGTCGCCCAGCAGGCGCAGCGCGCGCACGGCGGCGGTCGACAGCGCGCTCATGGAGCGCAGCAGCGGGATCTTGTGGTCCAGCGCCTCTCCCGTCCAGGACACGAAGGCGGTGGGGATGGACAGCACCGCGCCGTTGGGGTTGTCGAGGATGAAGGCCGGCGAGGTCGGGTCCCACGCGGTGTAGCCGCGGGCCTCGAACGTGGCGCGGATGCCGCCGTTGGGGAAGGACGACGCGTCGGGCTCGCCCTGGACCAGGGTCTTGCCCTGGAACTCCCAGATCGCGGTGCCGTCGCCCACGGGCTCCATGAAGGAGTCGTGCTTCTCGGCGGTGAGGCCGGTGAGCGGCTGGAACCAGTGGGTGTAGTGGGTCGCGCCCCGCTCGATCGCCCACGCCCGCATGGCCGAGGCCACGGCGTCGTACATCTCCGTGTCCATCGGCTCGCCCCGCTCCTGGGTCTCCAGGAAACGCCGGTACACCGACTTCGTGAGGTGCTTCTGCTGCGCCGCGAGCCCGAAGACGTTCTCACCGTAGGTCTGGGTGGAGGCCGCGGCGAAATGGGACTTGACGCCTGCGTTGCCATTGGGGCTCCATTTGGCGGCGATGCGGTTCAGCTCGGCAGTGCTCTTCAAGGTCGTGGCTCCTTCGGAGTTCGGCGGCAATACGCGTCGGCCCATACCGTAGGCCGCCCGGCGGTAGATCGGGTTGTACTCGCGTCGAAAATCCCGGCCAGGGGGTTCGCCCCCGCGTATAC
>JAHWKH010000376.1 GCA_019347995.1 Gemmatimonadota bacterium
TCCGATCTGTCCATGAAGACTCCGCCCACGACCTGTGGGTCGCGACGAAGAGCGGTCTGGCTCGCCTCCGCGATGGCACCTTCTCTACGTACACGGTCGGCGATGGGCTCCCGGTTCGGCGTCCGGGACGGCTCCAGCCCCATGCGGCCGGCCCGGAAATGGATGGCCATGACCAGCGCGACATAGTACAGGATGGCCGGGACCGTCGCGGCCAGCGCCACCTCGATGTACGGGATGTTCGTCCACGTGGCGAGGATGAACGCGCCGGCTCCCATGACCGGCGGCATGAGCTGTCCGCCCGTGCTGGCCGCCGCCTCGATGGCCCCCGCGAAGAAGGGCTTGAAGCCCGCCTTCTTCATGAGGGGGATCGTGAACGAGCCGGTGGTCACGACGTTGGCCACCGCGCTGCCCGACAGGGAGCCCATGAAGGCGCTGGCCACCGCGGCCGTCTTGGCGGGCCCGCCCCGGGTGCGCCCTGCGACCTTGTCGGCGAGGGCGATGAGCAGGGCACCGCCGCCGGCCACCTCCAGCACCGCGCCGAAGAGGATGAAGAGGTAGACGAAGTCCGCGCTCACCCCCAGCGGGACGCCCCACAGCCCCTCGGTGGAGAGGTAGAGGTGCTCCACGAGCCGGCCCAGGTCGTAGCCACGGTGGGAGAGGATGCCGGGAAGCCAGGGCCCCGCCACGCCGTAGGCCAGCGCCAGCACGCAGACCGTCACCAGGCCCCATCCGGTCGCCCGCCGCGCCAGCTCCAGCACCAGCACGATGGCGAGGGCGCCGAAGACCAGGTCCAGGGGCGTAGACGTCCCCGACCGCGCCACCAGCTCGCGGTTCTGCGTGATCAGGTAGATGCACGCGGCCACCAGCAGCACCGCCGGCAGCCAGTCCAGGAACACCTTGCGCCAGGTCGGCCGGTCCGGGTCGTCGGCGCCTCGCACCGACATGACGCCCACGCCCAGGAAGCCCAGGATCGCCATGAACGCCAGGTGGGCCGGGCGCTGCACGAGGGCCGTGAGCGGAGTGACGCCGGCCGTGAAGAGGTGGAAGATGGCCGCCGCCGCCGCGGTGGCGAGGAGGACCACGCCGACGACGCCGCGCCGACGGCTCCTGCCGCCCGCCGACGGCTCGACGGACGCTTCTGCGGGGGGTTGTTCGGGAGGCATCGAGGGAAGCTACCGTTCCGAGAAGGGTGGCGCATAGGGGGGGAGACAGGATCCCACCGACACCCGTGGGCGACGAAGCGCTGGCCTCCGGGTGGTGGAGCGGGGCGGCCCCGGACACCGGAACAGGCCGCGCGCGGCGCCAGAGAGGACGGTTGCCTGCCGGCCGTCCCGGCGGATATTGGGAGCGCCCCTCCCAGCCACCAGAAGGACGAACGACGATGACGACGACGATGGGAAGCCGACTGGCCGCCGCGGCCGCCGCGATCCTCCTGGCCGCTCCGCTGGCGGGCGAGGCGCCCTCCCCCCCCGCCGCCGACACGCTTCCCCTCGAGCCCACCCGCTCCGTCCGCTTCGACATGACCGAGGGCTCGTGGATCTCACTGGACGTGAGCCCCGACGGATCGTCGGTCGTGTTCGACTACCTGGGCGACCTCTTCGTGGTCCCCGTCGAAGGGGGCGAGGCCCGGCAGCTCACCTCGGGCATGGCCTTCGACGCCCAGCCGCGCTTCTCCCCCGACGGCCGGCGGGTCGCCTTCACGTCGGACCGCTCCGGCGGCCAGAACATCTGGATCATGGCGCTGGACGGCAGCGACACGGTGCAGGTCTCGGAGGGCGACGCCAACCGGGCCGAGTCGCCCGAATGGACGCCGGACGGACGCTACGTGGTGGCGTCCATGGGAGGGTTCCGGGGCGGCGGCATGCCCAAGCTCCACCTCTACCACGTGGAGGGCGGCTCGGGCGTGAAGCTCATCGACGAGCCGGACAACCTGAAGACGCTGGGGGCCGCCTTCGGCGACGACGAGCGCTGGATCTGGTTCGCCCGGCGCACCGGCGACTGGCAGTACAACGCCCAGCTGCCCCAGTACCAGCTCGCCGTCTACGACCGCGACACGGGCCGCATCCACGGACGTACGTCCCGCTACGGCTCGGCCTTCCGCCCCACCCTGTCGCCCGACGGGCGCTGGCTCGTGTACGGGACCCGCTTCGAGGCCGAGACCGGTCTCGTCCTGCGCGACCTCGAGTCGGGCGAGGAGCACTGGCTCGCCTACCCCGTGCAGCACGACGACCAGGAGTCGCGCGCCACGATGGACGTCCTGCCGGGCATGTCGTTCACGCCCGATTCGCGCTTCCTGGTGGCGTCGTTCGGCGGCAGGATCTGGAAGCTGCCCGTCGAGGGCGGCCCGCAGCAGGAGATCCCCTTCCGGGTCCGCTTCGACCTGGCCATGGGACCCGAGGTGGAGTTCGACTACCCCGTCGAGGACACGCCCACCTTCACGGTGCGCCAGATCCGCGACGCGGTGCCCTCACCCGACGGCGGGCGCCTGGCCTTCACGGCCATGGACCGCCTTTGGGTCTCGGGGGCCGACGGCTCGAATCCGCGGCGGCTCACGGAGAGCGCGGCGTCGGAGCACTTCCCCGCATGGTCGCCCGACGGCCGCTCGATCGCCTACGTCACCTGGGAGGGAGACGACGGCCACCTCTGGCGCGTGCCCTCCGACGGGAGCGGCGCGCCGCAGCGGCTGAGCGACCGTTCCGGCGTCTACGCCACGCCCGCCTGGTCGCCCGACGGCGAGCGAGTGGTGGCGGTCCGCGGGGCGGCC
>JAHWKH010000377.1 GCA_019347995.1 Gemmatimonadota bacterium
AACCACTACGTGCACGCGGTGTCGGCCGGGGACGACGCGGCGCACGTGCTGGCCGCGCTGCGCACGATGAGCCGGGACAACGCCCGCACGCCGGTGCAGTGGGACGGGTCGCCGTCGGCCGGCTTCAGCACCGGGACGCCGTGGCTGGCCGTCAACCCCGACCACGTCGAGTGGAATGCCGCCCGCCAGCGCCACGACCCGCAGTCGGTGCTCGCGCACTACCGGCGGCTGATCGCGCTACGGCACGACGACCCGGTGGTTGCCCTGGGCGACTTCGCGATGCAGCTGCCCGAGCACCCGGAGGTGCCGGGATACCTGGCGCGCATGGGCTTCTTCCAGGAGGCGGAGGGGATCTTCGAGCTGGACCAGCGTCCTCCCCGCCGGCAGGCGGGCGCGTCGGACGTGCTGCTGGAGATCACACCGGTCACCACCAACAGCGACGTGCACCAGGTGGTGGACCGGGTCCAGAGCCGGGCCGGCGCCATCCTCTCCAGGACGCTCCACTATCCTCCCACCGCGGTGGTGCAGTTCAGCGTCATCCTGTCCGAGGTGTGCCAGAACATCATCGAGCACGCGGACGCGACGGGGTGGGTCTCGGCCCAGGCCTACAACTGGCAGAAGCGCCTCGGCCGCCACGTCCTCAACATCGCGGTGGCCGACCTCGGCCGCGGCTTCAGGGGATCGCTGGAGAACGAGCACTCGGCCCGCTACGGCGACCGCTGGAGCGACGCCACCGCACTGGAGGCCGCGTTCATCCACGGGATCACCCGCTTCCCCGACTCGGGCAGGGGGCAGGGCATCCAGCAGATCAGGAAGCAGGTGCGCCGTTGGGACGGCATCATCAGCATCCGCAGCGGCACCGCGCGCATCACCGACGTACCCTCGTGGGACGACGCGCCACCCCTCGCCGAGGGCCTGGCCCCCTTTCCAGGGGCCCAGATCAGCATCATCCTCCCAGGTCGTGGGGTCGAGGAGGTCGGAGCGTGAGCGGAGGACGGTACGTGCAGCCCGTGCAGATCGATGTGAGTCGTCTCGTGCAGCGCTCCGTGGCCTCCCTCTATGCCCACCTGGTTACGCGGCCCACGGGGCGGGCGGTGCGGCTCGCCATCGAGAGCCAGCTCGCCGAGGCCGGGGAGCGCTCCTGCTCGCTCATCGATCTCTCGGAGGTGACGGTTCTGGACTTCTCGTGCGCCGACGAGGTCGTGGCGAAGCTCCTCCTCCGGTACCTGGAGGCGGACCGCCCGCGGGAGGCGTACTTCGTCTTCCGCGGGGTCCGCGACCTCCACCGTGAGCCCATCGAGGCGGTCCTGGAGCGCCAGCGTCTGGCCGCGGTCGGCCAGCGCGAGGACGGCCTGTTCGAGCTCATGGGCAGCCGCGGGGAGGAGGAGCACGCGGTGTGGCGCATCCTGGAGGGCAGGGGGCGCCTGGAGGTGGAGGACGTGGCGGATGCGCTACCCTCGGGCGAGCAGCGCAGCGCGCTGGAGCGCCTGGTCCGGCGACGGCTGGTCTTCCGCGAGCCGTCGGGACGCTGTCACGCCCTCAGCCGGCTCGTGCAGGACCTGCCCCCGCGATGAAGACCGGAGAACCGAGGACGCACCGTCCATCGTCGGCACGCCGCCGCCGGCGCCATCCACCGGAGTAGCCATGGCCACGCCCCGACCCAGGAAGCGCCGAAGCGCCCTCGGCCCCTCGACGCTCGGCGTGCACGGCGGAGCGGAGGACGCCGTGGTGGGCCAGCCCATCGTCCCGCCCATCGTGCAGAGCTCCACCTTCGTCGGAGGCTTTCCGGACGACGACGGCGAGCTGCGCTACAGCCGCTACGGAAACAATCCGAACCAGCTCCAGGTGGGGCGCAAGCTGGCCGCGCTGGAGGGCACCGAGGACGCGCTCGTGCTCTCGAGCGGGATGGCAGCCGTGGCCATGGCGATCCTGGCCCTGACCCGGGCCGGGGATCACGTCGTGGCCTCCGAGCACCTCTACGGCGCCACCAGGATCCTGCTACGGGACGAGCTGCCCCGACGCGGGATCGAGGTGAGCTTCGTCGACCCGGGCGCTCCCAGGGAGTGGCGGCGCGCGCTGCGGCCCACCACGCGGCTGGTGTACCTGGAGGCCCCGACCAACCCGACGCTGCGGGTGTTCGACCCCCGGCCGCTGGCCGCCATGGCCCACGACGCGGGCCTCGTGTTCGCCATGGACGCCACCTTCGCCTCGCCGGTGAACCTCCGTCCGGTCGAGCTGGGCGTGGACGTGGTGATCCACAGCGCCACGAAGTACCTGGGAGGGCACTCCGACCTCATCGCCGGCGTCGTGGCTTCCACGCGGGGGGTGATCGAGGAGGTCACCCGTGTCATGCGGCTCTACGGTCCGGCGCCCGACCCGCTGGCGTGCTGGCTCCTCGACCGGGGCCTGCGCACGCTGGACGTGCGTGTGAGCCGACAGAACGCCAACGCCCTGGACCTGGCCCGCTGGCTGGAGGGCCGCCCGGAGGTGGCGCGGGTCATCCATCCGGGGCTGGAGAGCCACCCGGACCACGCCGTGGCGGCCGCCATCTTCGAGGGGTTCGGCGGCATGCTCTCGCTCGTCGTCCACGGCGGCGACGACGCGGCCCGCGAGGTGATGGAGCGCTTCCAGCTGATCGCCGTCGCTCCCAGCCTCGGGGGCGTCGAGTCGCTGGCTTCCATGCCGCGCTACACCTCGCACGTCGCGCTCACCCGCGACCAGCGGCTCGCCGCCGGGATCGCGGACGGCTTCCTCCGTCTCTCCA
>JAHWKH010000378.1 GCA_019347995.1 Gemmatimonadota bacterium
CGTTCTCGCCGCCGATGTTGTAGACCTCTCCGGGCACGCCTTTTTCGAGCACCAGGGCTACGGCGCTGCAGTGGTCCTCAACGTGCAGCCAGTCGCGCACGTTGAGCCCGTCGCCGTAGAGGGGCACGGGCCTGTCGTGCATCGCGTTGTGGATGAAAGAGGGGATCACCTTCTCCGGGAACTGGTAGGGACCGTAGTTGTTGGAGCAGCGGGTGATGCAGACCGGCAGCCCGTGGGTCCGGTGGTAGGCACGGGCCAGCAGGTCACTGGACGCCTTCGACGCGGAGTACGGCGAGTTCGGCAGCAACGGCTCGGCCTCGGTCCAGCTGCCGGACTCGATCGACCCGTAGACCTCGTCGGTGGAGACGTGCACGAACTTCGCCACGGAGTGGCGGCGGGCCGCGTCGAGCAGCACCTGGGTCCCGACCACGTTGGTCACGACGAAGTCCGCCGCCCGGGTGATCGAGCGGTCGACGTGCGTCTCGGCCGCGAGGTGCATCACGGCGTCGGCGCCGTCGAGCACGCCGCGCACCGTCTCCGGATCGCATACGTCGCCGTGGACGAACGCGTAGCGCGGGTGGTCCTCCACATCCCGCAGGTTCTCCAGGTTCCCGGCGTACGTCAGGACGTCGAGGTTCACAACCTCGACGTCGTCGCGCTCCCGCAGCAGCCAGCGCACCAGGTTCGAGCCGATGAAGCCGGCGCCGCCCGTCACCACGACCTTCACGACGCCGTCACTCCCCGTCGTTGTCCAGCCGGGGCGCCGCCGGCCGCAGGACCGGATTCGCCGGCTCCTCGGCGATGAGCCGGGCGGCGCGGTGGAGCGAGGGGACGGTCCCGGCGTCGGTCCACCACCCCTCCAGCTCGTGGTGCCGGAGCTCGCCCCAGGCGATGTAGTGGTTGTTGACGTCGGTGATCTCCAGCTCGCCCCGCTGCGACGGCTCGAGCCCGTGGATGATCTCGAACACGCGGGAGTCATAGAGGTAGCAGCCGGTGACCGCCAGGCGGCTGGGCGGATCCTTCGGCTTCTCCAGGATGCGGGCGACGCGCCCGTCCTCGAGGACGGCCACGCCGAAGCGCTCCGGGTCGTCGACCTCCTTGAGCAGGATCATGCCGCCCCGGCCGCCCGCCTCCTCGTAGGCCCGCACCGCCGGCGCGATGGGGTTCTGGAAGATGTTGTCCCCCAGGATCACGCACATCGGCTCGTCCTCGGCGAAGTGCTCGGCGAGCCCCAGCGCCTCGGCGATGCCCCCCTCCCCCTCCTGATACGTGTAGTTCACGTGCTCCAGGCCGAACTCGCGCCCGTTGCGCAGCAGCCGCAGGAAGTCGCCGGCGTTGTTGCCGCCGGTGACGATGAGGATGTCCTCCACGCCCGCGTGCACGAGCTGCTGGAGCGGATAGTAGATCATCGGCCGGTCGTAGACCGGCAGCAGGTGCTTGTTGGTGATCTTGGTCAGCGGGTAGAGCCGCGTGCCGAGACCCCCGGCGAGGATGACGCCCTTCATGTCTCGGTGTCTGCTCCGTTCAGGGTCGCGTTTCTCTCGTCGACGTACCGCTCCAGGGATTCCTTCCAGTGTGGCAGCGGTCTTCCCAACACCCGCTCGGTCTCCGAGAGGTCCAGCACCGAGACCCGCGGCCGAGGGGCCGGGGCCCCCCAGGCCTCGGTGGACACCGGCTCGACCACCACGTCGTCCATCCCCGCCAGGCGGAGCGCCTCGACGGCCAGCTCCCGCCACGTCGCCTCGCCCGAGTCGCTCACGTGGAGCGTCCCCCCGGCGTCCCGCTCCACCAGGTCCAGGAGCGCGGCGGCCAGGCTGCGCGTCCACGTTGGGCGGCCCCGCTGGTCGTCCACGACCCGGAGAGGGCCGCCGCGTTCCGCCAGCGTCAGCATGGTGTCCACGAAGTTCTTCCCGCCGCCCCCGTAGAGCCACGACGTGCGGGCCACCAGGTGCCGGGGCGCGCCCCGCGCCTCCTTCTCTCCGGCCAGCTTGCTGCGGCCGTACGCCGACAGCGGATGGGGCGCATCGCCTGGGCGGTAGGGCTCGCCCTTGCGGCCGTCGAAGACGTAGTCGGTGCTGGGGTACGCGAGGAGGGCGCCGACGGCGGCGCAGGCGTCGGCCACGGCGCGGGTGCCGCCCCGGTTCACCTCCACCGCGCGCTCCGCCTCCACCTCGGCCCGGTCCACGGCCGTGTAGGCGGCGCAGTGCAGCACCACGTCGGGGGCAGCCTCCGCCACGGCGTGGCGCACGGCGTGGGCGTCGGTGACGTCCAGATCGGCGCGGCCCAGGGCCAGGACGTCCCAGCCCCGCTCCCCGGCCTCGTCGGCCGCGGCCGACGCCAGGAGCCCGCTCCCGCCGGTGAGAAGGATCCGCACGCGGGCTAAGACACCCCCGCCGGCGCGGCCCGGAAATATCCCAGCGTCTCGTCCACGATGGCCTCCAGGGAGCGGGTCGGCTCCCAGCCCATCCCGTCAGGGAGCGGATGCGCTCGATGTCCGGATACCGGCGCTCCATGTCCTCGAACCCTTCTCCGTAGGCCTCCAGGTAGGGCACCGAGACGATCTCGGACGAGGAGCCCGTCTGTTCCGTCACCTTCTCGGCCAGCGCCCGGATGGTGATCTCCGTCTCGCTGCCGATGTTGAAGACCCGGCCCACCGCCTCGTCGCTCCAGACCAGGCCTTCCACGGCGTCCAGCGTGTCCTGGACGTGACAGAAGCTCCGGCGCTGAGCGCCGCTTCCGTAGACCGTGATGGGCTCCCCGGCC
>JAHWKH010000379.1 GCA_019347995.1 Gemmatimonadota bacterium
CGGAGAACAGCAAGCTCCGTGCGCCGTTCCCGGCACCGCGTGTGTCTACGCGGGAACCGGCGAGCGTGGATTCAACATCGCGAACCCGACGGCCGATCGCCTGCAGAGCAAGCTCTATTTCCCCCAGGACGTGACGTTCGGTCCCGACCGCCGCGCGTACATCGTCGACTGGAACAACCATCGGATCCGCCGCGTCGAGCACGACCTCGGGGCCGACGGATTCGTGCACGTGCACGAGGGCGGGTGGACCGTGAACCAGGCGCACTGCCCGCCGCACCGACCGTGAACGCCGGGACACGGCTCGGGGTCCGCCCGCCACCCACGCGAGCCGGCACGGTCGTTGAATGGGGCGGCCGCGCATGGTCTCACGAAGGTTCGTCCTCGCCATCTCCGGCGTCGCTTTGAGCGTCCCGCTCTGCGCATGCCTCACGCCCTCCGACGCGGACCACGGCGCCTGCTTCGGCTCCCTCGACGCCGAGGAGGTGAGCCTCGATCTCGACCCGGAGGCGTCCAGGTACGATCTCGACCCGCTCACCGAGGATCCGCGGCTCACCCTCTACTACCGCGACGAGATCGGACACGCGGTCAACGTCAACGAGGCGAGGCTCGAGGGTCCCCCCGAGCGCCTCCCGCTGAGCGAGCGCGCGCCTCTCGACCAGGCCCTCGCGGGCGCCGGCGTCGGCTGGGTGCTGTCCTGGCGCGAGCACACGCTCACCCCGGCCGAGAGCGAGAGCCTCTCGGCCAGCCTGGGCCATCCGCGCTACGATCCCCACGGCGATCCCATCCCCGCCGCCGACGGCAGCCTGCCGCCCGCCAGCGGCGTGCCTCTCGCCACGCTGCGGCCGGGCGCGGTGGCCACCATCCTCCATGTGGAGGACGAGCCGGCACCCCTCTACGAGCGCCTGGTGTCGGCGGGGCTGGGGCCGGGCACCCGTGTCGAGGTGCTGGCCGCCGACGGAGGCGCCTTCCGCATCCGCGCGGCCGGGCGGGATCACGCCCTGGAGCCGGTGGTGGTGGCCAACGTGTCGGTGCAGCCCCTCACCGAGGCGCCGCGGGAAGCGGACGTGGAGACCCTGGACGCGCTGCGGCCCGGCGAGCGGGGCCGGGTGGTGCGCATCGCGGCCGCCTGCCAGGGACCGGCCCGCCAGCGCCTGCTGGACCTGGGCGTGGTGCCGGGGACCGTCATCGAGGCCCGCTACGCCGGCATGAGCGGCGACCCGGTGGCCTACGAGATCCGCGGGGCGCTCATCGGCCTGCGGCGCAGCCAGGCCGCCACCGTCCTGGTCCGACGCGACGCGGCGGGGGTGGCCGCCTGATGGCCCGCGGATGCGCGCCCCGCGACGCCGGCCCCCGGGAGGAGAACCTGGTGAAGCTGGGGCTCTCCCCCTCGGCGGGATGGGACCACGTGGTGGCGCTGGCCGGCAACCCCAACACCGGCAAGAGCACGGTGTTCAACGCGCTCACCGGACTCCGGCAGCACACGGGCAACTGGCCGGGCAAGACGGTGACCCGGGCGGAGGGCACGTTCGCCCACCACGACGCGCGCCTCAAGGTCGTCGACATGCCGGGAACGTACTCCCTGCTGGCGGCGAGCCCCGACGAGGAGGTGGCCCGGGACTTCCTCCTGTTCGGCCGCCCCGACGTAACCGTGGTGGTCGTGGACGCCACGCGGCTGGAGCGGAACCTGAACCTGGTCCTCCAGATCCTGGAGATCACGGACCGCGTCGTGGTGTGCCTCAACCTCATGGACGAGGCCCGGCGCCGGGGCGTCTCCGTCGACCCCGAGCGGCTGGAGCGCCAGCTCGGCGTGCCGGTCGTGGCCACGGTCGCGCGCCGGAAGGAAGGCATCGAGAAGCTCCTGGACGCAGTGGTCGCCGTCGCCCGCGGCGAGCACGACACCGAGCCGCGGCGCGTGGAGCGTCACGCGCCGGAGGTGGAGAGCGCACTGGACGCGCTGCTGCCCGACCTGCGCGAGGCCTTCCCCTCGCTGCCCGCCGCCCGCTGGGTGGCGCTGCGGCTGCTCTCCGGCGACGAAAGCGTGGCCGAGGCGGTGCGCAGCGGCGAGATCGGCGGCATCGCGCCCGCCGCCGCCGAGATGCCGGTGGCGCTGGTCGCCGCCGGGGGGGGCGGTGGAGGCGTGCCCTCGGGGGGGATGACGGTCGCGCCGCCGTCCGGGTACGGACCCGGCGCCGCCCTGGCGGAGCGCGCGGAGCAGCTGCGCTGGCGGCTGCCCCGGGACTTCCACGACCGCCTGGTGGAGACCCTCTACGCCGAAGCCCACCGCATCGCCGACGCGTCCCAGGTGCGCGGACTAAGGAAGGCGCGCTTCGACCTGGACCGCACGCTGGACCGCCTGCTCACCAGCAAGTGGACCGGCTTTCCGGTGATGCTCCTGCTGCTGACGGTGGTCTTCTGGCTCACCATCGCCGGCTCGAACGTGCCGTCCAGCATGCTGGCCTCGCTCCTGGTCGGCGAGATCCATCCGGCGCTGCACGCGTTCGGCGCGTGGGCGTCCTTTCCGTGGTGGCTGAGCGGCTTCCTCTTCGACGGGCTCTACCTGGCCACGGCCTGGGTCGTGAGCGTGATGCTCCCCCCCATGGCCATCTTCTTCCCGCTCTTCACCCTGCTGGAGGACTTCGGCTACCTGCCGCGGGTGGCGTTCAACATGGACGCGCTCTTCCGGCGGGCGGGCGCCCACGGCAAGCAGGCGCTCACCATGTGCATGGGGTTCGGCTGCAACGCGGCGGGCGTCGTCTCGG
>JAHWKH010000037.1 GCA_019347995.1 Gemmatimonadota bacterium
GACGACGACGTCGGGCTCGTACCCGGCGGCCTCTTCCGGGTCGCTGGCGAGGTCGAACCACGCGAAGTTTGCCTGGGACTCGGCGGGATCCAAGCCCAGGGTGCGCAGGCCCTCCTCCACCTCGACACGGGCCATCACGGTGCGCTCGACGCGCTGCGCGACGGCGTCCTGATGGCGCAGCGCCTCCACGGCGGCGGCCTGGGCGGCCACGTTGCAAAAGAAGGGCTGGCGCACCTGGTCGATCGCGTGGACCAGTTCCTCGCTGCCGCACAGCCCGTAGCCCACACGCAGCCCGGCCAGCCCATAGACCTTGGAGAAGGTGCGCAGCAGGACCACGTTGGGGCGGCCCCGCAGCAGCGCGCGGCCGTCGACCGGGTCGTCGCCCCGCACGAACTCCAGGTAGGCCTCGTCCACCACCACGAGCACGTCGCGCGGCACGCGCTCGGCGAAGGCCACCAGCTCGGCGTGCGACACCGCCGGGCCGGTCGGGTTGTTGGGCGTGCAGACCAGCACCACCCGCGTCCGCGGAGTCACGG
The DNA here is from genome assembly GCA_019347995.1 of Gemmatimonadota bacterium. Next base: position 537 of record JAHWKH010000037.1, read on the forward strand.
CCGCGGCCATCGCGGCGAGGTCGTGCTCACCGGTCGCCGTGACCGGCACCGGCACGGCGGTCGCGGCGTCCAGCGCGAGCAGCTCCACTTCGGCGCCGTAGCGCACGCCCCGGGGCCCGTCGGGCGACGGTGTGAACAGCCGCTCCCGCACGTCCTCGATCAGGCGCCGGCGCCAGAGGGAGCCGTAGATCGTGCAGGTGCTCATACGGGTCGTCCCACCGCCAGCGCGAAGCCTTCCGGCCCCATCATCCAGCGCTCCACGGCTAGCCCCGCGTCGCGGAACATGGTCTCGATGCGGCCCCGATCGTACTTGCAGCTGATCTCGGTGCGAACGCTCTCCCCGTCGGCGAGGCGCACGGTGCTGCCGTCGGGGAAGCTCACGTGCTGCTCCCCTTCCGCCACCAGGTGCATCTCGATGCGTCCGCGCTCCTCGTCGTAGAAGGCGCGATGCCGGAACGCCCGCTCGTCGAAGTCGCTGCCCACCTCCCGGTTGAGGACGCGGAGCACGTTGCGGTTGAACGCCGCCGTCACCCCGGCCTCGTCGTCGTACGCCGCCTCCAGCCGTGCCACGCTCTTGCCCGGGCCCGGGCGGAGGTCGGCGCCCAGGAGGAGGCCGTCGCCGGTCTCCATGGCGGCCCGGACCTCTCCGAGCAGCCGCACCGCGCCCGGCTCATCGAAGTTGCCGATGGTGCTGCCGAGGAAGGCGAAGAGCACGGGACGCGGGAGCTCGTGGGGGAGGTCGAGGGGCCGGCTCATGTCGGCCACCGAGGGCTCGACGCGCAGCCCGGGGTACTCGTCGCGGAGCCGTCCGGCCGCCGCCTCGAGGAAATCGGCGCTCACGTCGACGGGGACGTAGAGGCCGCCCGGCGACACCTCCTCCATGGCATCGAGGAGTACCCGGGTCTTGCGCGAGCTCCCCGCGCCCAGCTCCACCAGCGTGGAGGGGCGGATCTGGCCCACCCACGACCGCGCCACGCCCTCGAGGAGGGCCCGCTCGGTGCGTGTCGGGTAGTACTCGGGGAGCTCGGTGATGGCTTCGAACAGCTCCGAGCCCCGGGTGTCGTAGAACCACTTCGGCGACAGGCGCCTGGGGGAGGCGCGGAGTCCCGCCAGCACCTCCCGCAGCATCTCCGGAGGCGGCGCCGCCACCTCGTCGCTCATGCGTCCCGGGCGCAGCGGAAGCCGGCGAAGATCTGGCGCCGCTTGGGCCAGTCCCAGTTTCGGAAGGTGTTGCGGGCCACGAGCGAGGAGGTGGCCCACGAGCCGCCCCGGAGGACCCGGTAGCCGCTCCCGAAATGAACCTGCGAGTACTCGGGATAGGGGAACGCGTCGAACCCCGGATAGGGAAGGAACTCGCTCGCGGTCCATTCCCACACGTCGCCGATCATACCGTAGCATCCCGAAGGCGCGGCGTTGAGGGGGTAGGAGCCCAGCGGCGCCGTGTCGAACCCGAGGGCGTCCACGTTCGCGTGGAGGATGGAGGGTGCCTCGTCTCCCCACGGATAGACCCTCGCCTCCCCCTTCTCGAAGTCCCACGTGGCCGCGACCTCCCACTCCTGCTCGGTGGGCAGGCGCTTGCCCGCCCAGCGCGCGTAGGCGTCGGCCTCGTGCCAGCACACGTGGCACACGGGCCGGCACCCGTCGATCTCCCGTTCGGCGTCCATGACGCGGGTCCACCAGCGGTCGTCCCTGCGGAACCAGTACTTCGGCGCCTCCAGCCCCTGCTTCTGGACGAACGCCCATCCCTCCTCGCGCCAGAGGTCCCGCTCGCGGTATCCTCCGGCCTCCATGAACGCCAGGTATTCGGCCTCGCTCACCGGCGCGGAGTCCATCCAGAACGGATCCAGCACCAGGCGGTGCCGCGGCCGCTCGTTGTCGTAGGCGGCGCTCCGGTCGTCGGTGCCCACCGTCACCTCGCCTCCGGGCACCCGCAGCATCGAGCCGCGGGGGGCCGACACCCCCGGCTCGGACGCGGGGAGCACCAGCGTCCGCGGCGCCGGATACGGCCGCCCGCTCAGGAGCTGGAGCGTCTGGAGCATCGTTTCGTTGTGCTGGTACTCGTGCTGCAGCACCATGCGGAAGACGTAGCCGTCCTCCATGAGCCGGCGCCCGGACCCGAGCTCGAGGTCGGCCAGGCGCTCGAGCGTGGCGCTGCGGACGTCGCCCAGGTAGCGGAGGCACTCGGAGCGGGACGGGAGCGGAAGCGCATCACGGGTGGCGCGCGGGTTGTGGAACGGGTCGTAGATGCCGCGCAGGCCCTCGGATCCGGCGTCGTCGGCCTCCACGTTCTCCAGGAGCCAGACCTCCTCGAAGTGCGCGATGTGACCGAGGTCCCAGACCAGGGGGCTCATGAGCGGATCGTGCTGGGCGCGCAGCTCCCCTTCGCTCAACGGGCCGGCGAGCAGGAGCGTGCGGGCCCGGGCCTCCTGGAGGAGCGAGGCGATCTCGTGCCGCGACAGTGCGCGGCCGGTGTGGAGGTCCATCGGGGCGTTCTTCGGCCTGGGGTCTGCGTATGGGGAAAGCCGGGGAGCTCCCCCGACCACGGGCGTCGGCCGTGAAACCCCCGAAGGGGCGCCGCGGGTTCCGTCTCCCGTGGGGGCATCGTGGCAGGAATCGAACCAGCGGAAGGGGTGTCATGGACGGGATCGAGCGGGCGGATGTGGTGGTGGTGGGATGCGGCCAGGCCGGCGGTCCCCTTTCGTGGAGGCTGGCCGGAACCGGGCGTCGCGTCGTGCTCTTCGAGAGGGCGCACCTGGGAGGGACGTGCGTCAATTACGGATGCACCCCGACCAAGACGATGATCGCCAGCGCCGACGTGGCCCACGCCGCCCGCCGCGGAGGCGATCTCGGGATCGACGTGGACCAGGTGCGGGTCGACCTGGCCCGGGTGGTGGCCCGCAAGGAGGCCATGGTGCGGCGCTGGCGCTCGGGCGTGGAGGAGAAGGTGGCTGCAGCCGACGGCCTGACCCTGGTGCGCGCCCACGCGCGCTTCGTCGAGCCGCGGGTGCTGGAGGCGGACGGACGGCGCTGGAGCGCCGACACGATCATCCTCGACCCGGGAGCGCGGCCTTCCGTTCCCCGCATCCCCGGGCTGGAGTCCGTCGCCTGGCTGGACAACGCGTCGGTCATGGAGCTGCGGGAGACGCCCGACCACCTCGTGGTGCTGGGCGGCGGCTACATCGGCTGCGAGATGGGGCAGGCCTTCCGGCGCTTCGGCGCCGCGGTGACCATCCTCGAGCGGAACGACCGCATCCTCTCGCGGGAGGACGAGGACGTGTCGGAGGCCCTGCAGGAGGCCTTCGCCGAGGAGGGGATCGCGATGGAGATGGGCGCTCCCGCCGAGCGCGTGGAGGCGACGGCGGATGGGGGCGTGCGCGTGCGTCTCGCCGGCGGCGCCGCGGTGGAGGGCTCCCACCTCCTCGTCGCCCTGGGGCGCCGTCCCAACACCGACGACCTGGGCTGCGACGCCGGCGGGGTGGAGCTCGACGCATCGGGCACCATCGTGATCGACGACCGCTACTGCACCTCGGCCGACGGCGTGTACGCCGTGGGCGACGCCACCGGCGGGCCCCAGTTCACCCACGCGTCCTGGGACGACCATCGGATCCTCTTCGACCTCCTGCGGGGCGACGACCGCCGCACGCGGGACGACCGCATCGTCCCGCAGGTGGTGTTCACCGACCCCCAGGTGGCGCGCGTGGGACTCTCGGAGCGCGAGGCGCGGGAGCGGAACGTGCGCTGCGACGTGGCCACGCTTCCCTTCGGCCACATCGCCCGGGCCATCGAGATCGGGCGCAGGGCCGGGCTGGTGAAGGTGCTGGTCGACCCCGACGACGATCGGGTGCTGGGAGCGGCCGTCGTGGGTGATCAGGCGGGGGAGCTCCTCCACGTCTTCGTGGTCATGATGAGCGCCGGGGCGCCCGTGCGGGCCCTGGTGGACGCCGAGATGGCACACCCCACCTTCTGCGAAGGGCTGCAGAGCGCCGTCATGACACTGGAGCGCCATGCCCTCGCGTGAGGACAGGTCCGCCTACACCCTCCTGCGCCCCAGCCGGGAGGGTCCCGCCCTCGAGGCGGTGGAGGTCTCGAAGCGCTACGGTTCGGTGGAGGCGCTCGACCGGGTGTCGCTGTCTGTGGCCGTCGGCGAGTGCGTCGCCCTCGTCGGGGAGAGCGGCTCGGGCAAGACGACGCTCCTGCGCTGCTTCAACGGCATGGTGACGCCGGACGAAGGCGAGGTGAGGGTGGGAGGGCGGCCGGTCCCGTCGCTGGATCCCGTCGAGCTCCGGCGCCGCCTGGGCTACGTCCAGCAGGAGGGCGGGCTCCTCCCCCACTGGACGGTGCTGCGCAACGCCGCCCTCGTGCCGTGGCTGCGCGGCTGGGCCGACGCCCGGCGGCGCGGACGCGACGCCCTCGTCCAGGTGGGGCTGTCGCCCGAGGAGCTCGGCAGCCGCCATCCCCGGGAGCTCTCGGGCGGGCAGCGGCAGCGGGTCGCCCTGGCGCGGGCCCTGGCCGGAGACCCCAGGGTGGTGCTCCTGGACGAGCCCTTCGGGGCGCTGGACGCCATCAGCCGTGCCGATCTCCAGGAGACCTTCGCGGGACTCGTGCGCGACATGGGGCTCACCGCCGTCCTGGTCACTCACGATCTACCCGAGGCGCTTCTGCTGGCCCGCCGCGTCGCCGTGCTGCGGCGCGGCCGCATCGAGCAGATCGCGACCCCCGACGTCCTCCGCGACGCCCCCGGGACCGACTACGTGGCCCGGTTGCTGGACCGGGCGCGGGTGGGCCGATGAGGGGCGCGCTGACGCTGGCGCTCCTGGCCGCCTTCCTGGTGCCCCACGCCGCCGGCGCCCAGACCACGGCGCGCACCCAGGCGCGCCCGTCCCCCGGCACGCAGCCGGTCGTGGTCGCGTCCAAGCCGTTCGCGGAATCGTACCTCCTGGCCGAGATGTTCGCCCAGCTCCTGGAGGAGAGCGGCATCGCCGTGGACCGCCGGATGGGCCTCGGCGCCACCGAGCTCACGTTCCAGGCGGTGCGCAACGGCGCCGTGGACGTCTACCCGGAGTATACGGGCACCGCGCTGGTCGCCCTCCTGGACGAGGAGCCGTCCGGCGACGCGGGCGCGGTCTTCCGTCGGGTCTCCCAGGTCTTCTGGGAGCGCTGGGGCCTGCACTGGCTGCCTCCCCTCGGCTTCGAGAACACGTACGCCGTCGCGGTGCGCCGCGAGACCGCCGAGCGCCTCGGGCTGGAGACGCTCTCCGACCTGGTCGGCGCGTCCGGACAGCTGGTGGCCGGCTTCTCGCCCGACTTCATCGGACGGGCCGACGGGCTGCCGGGGCTGCGCGACGCTTACGGCCTCCGATTCCGCTCGGTCCGGTCCCTCCTGCAGGCGGTGAAGTACGAGGCGCTGGCCGAGGGCCGGGTGGACATCATCGACGGCTACTCCACCGACGGCCATCGCCCGCTACGACCTGGTCGTCCTGGAGGACGACCGGGAATTCTTCCCACCCTATCAGGCCGCCGCCCTCCTCAGCGCTTCCCTGCCGGAGAAGAACGGACGGGCGCCGGTGGTCCTGGCCCGGCTCTCCGGACGCCTGGACGAGGCGCGGGTCCAGGAGCTGAACCGGCGGGTGGAAGTAGACCAGGAGGACATCGCCGCGGTGGCCCGGGACGCGCTGGTGATGTTGGGACTCGTCGCCGGCGACGGCGAGCCCCTGGCCACCGAGACCGGCGCGGGCGTCGACGCCGGGCGGCTGCCGGGACAGGAGGGATTGTGGGAATACCTGTGGACCCGGCGCAGCGAGCTGGGGCGGCTCACGCTGCGCCACCTCTTCCTGGTGGGGATCTCGCTGCTCGCGGCCATCCTGGTGGCCGTCCCGCTCGGGCTGGCGCTGGAAAGGAGGCGGGGCAGGGCCGAGCCCGTCATCCGGGGCGTGGGCCTCCTGCAGACGATTCCCTCCATCGCCCTCCTCGCCTTCATGATCCCGCTGCTGGGCATCGGGGTGGTGCCGGCCATGGTGGCCCTGTTCCTCTACTCCCTCTATCCGATCCTGCGCAACACGTACACGGGGGTGCGCGACGCCGACCCCGTGGCGGTGGACGCGGCGCGGGCCCTGGGGATGACGGGTCGGCAGCGCCTCCGCCACGTGCGGCTCCCCCTGGCCGCTCCATTCATCATGGCGGGCATCCGGACCGCCGCGGTCATCAACATCGGCACCGCCACGCTGGCGGCGTTCATCGGCGCCGGCGGCCTGGGCGACCCCATCGTCTCGGGTCTGGCGCTGTCGGACGTGCGCATGATCCTGTCGGGCGCCATCCCCGCGGCCCTCCTGGCCCTGGTGGTGGACACGCTCCTGGGCGTGGTGGAGCGGCGGATGTCGCCGAAGGGCGTCGTCATCCGGACCTGACGGGCGGGAGGGAGACGCGAGCAGGCGGGCGGGCACGTCCTGTGGCGCCGTCCGCCGCGGCGCGCGTAGGTTGCCCGCCGTGGACGCCCCCTCCTTCTTCCGCCGCTACCTGCTTCCGGGCTTCGTCTTCCAGTCGGTGGTCATCGCCGGCGGGTACGGGACGGGGCGCGAGCTGGTGGAGTTCTTCCTGACGCAGGGCCCCCTGGGCGGACTGCTGGCCATCGCCGTGTCCACGCTGGTGTGGAGCGCCGTGTGCATGGCCAGCTTCGAGTTCGCCCGCCGCTTCCGCGCGTACGACTACCGCGTCTTCTTCCGGCGGCTGCTGGGCCCGGCCTGGATCCTCTTCGAGATCTGCTACATCGCCATGCTGCTGCTGGTGCTGGCGGTGGTGGCCGCCGCGTCGGGCGAGATCCTGCGCGAGACGTTCGGCCTGCCGTACGCCCTGGGCGTGGTGGGGATCATGGTGGCCATCGGCGCGCTGGCCTTCGGGGGCAACGCCGCCATCGAGCGGGCGCTGGCCGGCTGGTCGTTCGTGCTCTACGGCGTCTACATCACGCTCTTCGCCTGGTCGTTCGCCCGCTTCGGCCCCGCCATCGGCGAGGCGCTGGTGGGCCGCGACGCCGGCGGCGCGTGGATCGCCGGCGGGGTACGCTACGCCGCCTACAACCTGGCCACCATCCCCGCCGTGCTCTTCGTGATCCGCCACCACCGCCGTGCCCGCGAGGCCCTGGTGTCGGGGGCGCTGGCGGGTCCCATCGCCATCGTCCCCGCCGTGCTCTTCTACCTGGCCATGGTGGGGCAGTACCCGGCCGTGCTGGCGAGCCCCGTGCCCGCCAACGACCTCCTGGTGGCCCTGGACGCCCGCTGGTTCCAGGTGCTGTTCCAGGTCGTTCTGTTCGGCACGCTGGTGGAGACCGGCACCGGCATGATCCACGCGGTCAACGAGCGGCTGGCGGGCCGCATGGCCGAGCGGGACAGGCCCCTGCCCGCCTGGATCCGCCCCGCCGTGGCCGTGGGCTTCCTCGTCCTGGGCACGCTCCTGTCCCGCTTCGGCCTCATCGCCCTCATCGCGAGGGGCTACGGCACCCTCACGTGGGCCTTCCTCCTGGTCTTCGTCATCCCGGTGCTGACGCTGGGCGTGTGGAAGATGGTGCGGGCTCCGAAGACGGCGGCCGTGGGGTAGAGTCGCCCCTCGAGGGTGCACCTGGCGAAGTACTCCTGCACCGCGGAGGCGCGGAGGGGGCGCGGAGGACCGCGGAGAACGGCTTCTCTGCTCGTCGTTCGTTCGCGGCATCCGCCGCGATTCCGCCCGTCATCCAGCGCGGCCGGATGGGCCGGTCGGTTCAGACGGGCCGCGAGAACCTCCTCCCCTCGCCGACACGAACGACAGGCTCCTCGACGTTCTGATGGGTGGGCGGGTGTTGCGGCCCGGACCCGTCCCGTCGTGGGTGCGTTTCGCCCTCAAACGCCCACTCGTCGCCGTCCTGAGTGATGTCGGGACGAAATACGCCGCTCGCGAAGAACCAGCGGGCGTTTTGGTGCCATGGTACGATATGCCGAAGAGCTGAATCACGCCCCCCTCCGGCACCTCCCGCAGTCCTCCCCACCTCCCGTTGCGGGAGTAGTCCGGTCGACCTCAGTACGCCGACCGATGCACCCCCCGCACCGAGCGGCCGGACGGATCGACGACGGCCGACAGCTCGGGATCCCAGGCCAGGGCCTCGGGTGTGCTGCAGGCCACTGAGGCTCCGCCGGGGACGGTGGCGGCGGCCGCCGGGAGGGGGAAGAGCCCCTCGAAGAGGCTGCGGTAGAGGTAGCCCTCCTTGGTGACCGGCGGGTTCACCGGGAAGCGCGCGGGCGCGTCGGCCATCTCCTGGTCGGTGACGCGCGCCTCGGCGTGCTCCTTCAGGCCGTCGATCCAGCCGTAGCCCACGCCGTCGGAGAACTGCTCCTTCTGGCGCCACGCCACCGACTCGGGCAGCAGGTCGGCGAACGCCTCGCGCAGCAGGTGCTTCTCCATGCGGCCCGGTCCGGGGCGCTTCGCCTCCGGGTCCAGCGTCATGGCCACGTCGAGGAAGACGGGGTCCAGGAAGGGCACCCGCGCCTCCACGCCCCACGCCGCCATGGCCTTGTTCGCCCGCAGACAGTCGTACTGGTGGAGCCTGTCCAGCTTGCGCACCGTCTCCTCGTGGAAGGCCCGGGCGTCGGGCGCGCGGTGGAAGTAGAGGTAGCCGCCGAAGACCTCGTCGGCCCCCTCCCCCGACAGCACCATCTTGATGCCCATGGCCCGGATGCGGCGGGACATGAGCAGCATGGGCGTGGCGGCCCGGATCGTGGTGACGTCGTACGTCTCCAGGTGCCACACCACGTCGCGCAGGGCGTCCAGGCCCTCCTGCACGGTGAAGCGGAAGTCGTGGTGCACCGACCCGATGTGCTCGGCGACCTCCCGGGCGGCGGCCGCGTCGGGAGATCCCTCCAGACCCACGCAGAAGGTGTGGAGGCGGGGCCACCACGCCTCGCTCCTCTCGTCGTCCTCCACGCGCCGGCGGGCGTGGCGCGCCGCCAGGGCCGCGATCACCGAGGAGTCGAGGCCCCCGGAGAGGAGGGCGCCGTACGGGACGTCGCTCATCATCTGCCGGCGCACCGCGGCGTCCAGGGCCTCGCGCAGCACGGCGGGGTCGCCCGGACGGGTCTCCAGCGTCTCCCACCGCCGCCACGTCCGGTCGCGGTACGGCCGCACGACGCCCTCGCGGCTGTCCAGCACGTGCCCGGGAGGAAACACCTCCACGCTCTCGCACACGGGGACGAGGGCCTTCATCTCCGAGGCCACGTGCAGGACCCCGTCGGCGTCGCGGCCCAGGTAGAGGGGGACCACGCCCACCGGATCGCGCGCCACCACGTAGCGGTCGGCCTCGACGTCGTAGAGGACGAAGGCGAAGATCCCGTCCAGCTCGTCCAGCCACTCCAGGTCGTCGCGCTGGCGGTAGAGCGCCAGGATCACCTCGCAGTCGGACGCGGTCTCGAACGCGTACGGCGAGGCGAGCCCCTCCTCCAGCTCCTTGTGGTTGTAGATCTCGCCGTTCACCGCCAGCACCTGGGCGCCGTCGGTGGAGTGGAGGGGCTGGGCGCCGTGGAGGACGTCCACGATGGCCAGGCGCTCGTGGGCCAGGACGGCGCGCTCGCAGGCGAACACGCCCGACCAGTCGGGGCCGCGGTGGCGCTGGAGCCGGGACAGCTCGAGGGCGCGCTCGCGGTGGGCGGCGGCGTCCGCGCGGATGTCCAGGACGGCGAGGATCGAGCACATGATGGGACCGCTCCGTTCGTGGGCGGGTGGGCAGAAAAAGAAACGGCCCCTCGGAATCGCTCCGAGGGGCCGCTCCGGGTCCGGGATCGCGCCGCGCTAGTGCGTGCGCCTCCGCCGCCGGGAGCCCCTCGGGGGGTTCCGGTTGGAATTCCGGCGATCGGAGGTGGCGAAGCGCATGGCGGTCTCCCGGGTGAGGCGGGAGGGTAGCGCGCCGGACGCGGGCCGGTCAAGGGGAGCCGGCGCCGCAGGCGCGGCCGCGGCCTCCGATTAAATCGCCAGGGAGCCCCGAGGCGCTCCCGGTGTAGAGACCGGCACCACCACCCTCGTTTCAGGAGACGACATGGCGCCGAAAGTGATGTGGACCCTGGGTGCTCTGACGCTCGCGGGCGCCGGGGCCGTGCTGCTGGCGTCGGCCGAGGCGCCGCGGGACGCGACCCCCGCCGCCGTCACCGAGGCCCTGGCCATGGAGCCGGGGGTCGTGAAGGTCTGGAAGAGCCCGACCTGCGGGTGCTGCGGGGGCTGGGTCGATCACATGAGGGAGGCAGGCTTCGAGGTGGAGGTCGTGGACACCCAGGACCTGCGGCCGATCAAGGCCGAGCACGGGGTCACCGACGACCTGGCCTCCTGTCACACCGCCGTGGTGGACGGCTACGTGGTGGAAGGCCACGTGCCGGCCGCGGACATCCGGCGACTCCTGGCCGAGCGGCCCGACATCGCGGGCATCGCCGCGCCGGGGATGCCCACCGGGTCTCCCGGCATGGAAGTGCCCGGCCGGCCGGCCGACGCCTACGACGTGGTGGCCTTCACCCGGGACGGGGGACGCACGGTCTTCGCGAGCCACTGACGGAGGGCCGTGAGGGGCCAGCTCGCCGGTATCCATGGTGCGGACCATGGGGCTCGCCCGCTGAGGTGATCGCCGGATCGGCGATCCACCCGGACAACCCGCCCCGCCCCGGCCGCGTCTCATGATCGTTCCACTCACGTTCTTCGTGGAGGGGCCGTGGCGGACGACGACCGGTCGGCGAACCTCGTGCGGGGCACCGTCGACCTCATGGTCCTGCGG
>JAHWKH010000380.1 GCA_019347995.1 Gemmatimonadota bacterium
GGCCACGACACCTGGGAGGACGGCTCGGCGGAGGTGACGGGCCACACCAACGTGTGGGCGCCCATGGTCGTCGACGAGGCACGGGGCATCGTCTACGCCCCCGTGGGCACGCCGTCCAACGACTACTACGGCGGCGCGCGGCCGGGCGACAACCTGTTCGCCGAGGCGCTGGTGGCCCTCGACGCCCGCACGGGCGAGCGCCTCTGGCACTTCCAGACCGTGCACCACGGCCTGTGGGACTTCGACCTGCCGGGCGCTCCCGTCCTCTACACCGCCACCGTGGACGGTCGCCGGATCGACGCCGTGGCCGTGGCGGGCAAGACCGGCTTCGTCTACGCCTTCGACCGGGTGACGGGCGAGCCCATCTGGCCCATCGAGGAGCGCCCGGTGCCGCCCTCCGACGTGCCGGGGGAGCGGGCCGCCCCCACCCAGCCCTTCCCCACCCGGCCCGCGCCGTTCGCCCGCCAGGGCTTCAGCGAGGACGACCTCATCAGCCTCACGCCCGAGCTGAACGCCGCGGCGCGGGAAGCGGTGAAGGGTTACCGCACGGGGCCGCTGTACACGCCCCCCTCCCTGGAGGGCACCATCGCCATGCCGGGCATCATCGGCGGCGGCAACTGGGGCGGCGTGGCCGTGGACCCCGAGACCTCGCTCCTCTACGTGAAGGCCACCGAGCGGCCCAGCCTCCTCAAGCTCGCGCCGGCCGATCCGGAGCGCGTGGTGGCCCGCTACGACCTGGACCGGGAGGCCCGCGGCCTCGGCGTGGAGGGTCTGCCCATCACCGACCCGCCGTGGGGCACGCTCACCGCCATCGACATGGCCACGGGCGAGCACCGGTGGCAGGTGGCGGCGGGCGATCAGCCCCGCATCCGCGAGCACGAGGCGCTGCGGGGCGTGGCGCTGCCGGAGCGCCTCGGTCTCCCCGGCGCTCCGGGCGGGATCGTCACCAGGGGCGGGCTCGTCTTCCTCACCGGCGGCGGCGACGTGCTCTACGCCCACGACAAGACCACCGGCGAGGTGCTCTGGGAGGCGCCGCTTCCCGGCCGCGCCTACGCCACGCCCATGACCTACGCCACCGCCGACGGCCGCCAGTTCGTGGTCGTCGCCACCGGTGGGGGCGCGGCGGGCGGAACCTTGGTGGCCTTCGCGCTGGAGGAGGACGTGCGCGGACCGGAGCCCCTATGAGCGGCTACACGGAGGACGAGTTGATGCGTCGCGGCTTCTTCGGCGAGCGGCGGCTCGCTCCAGAATCAGTTGGGGCCGTTACGCGCCGGCCTGCTCCTTCTTCCGCCTTGCTGCGCCCGCCGCCTCGGCGAGCTTCTCCTCCGCCCACTCGTTCATCGAGCGCCGCTCCCGCGCCGCGGCGATGGCCACCGCGCGGTGCACCGCAGGGTCGGTGCGCAGCATGATCTTGCCCGAATAGGGTCGGTCCGGCTCGATGCCGCGCTTCTCGCAGGCGGCGAGGTAATGGTCGATGGCCTGGCGCATGGACGCCTTCGCCTCATCGACCGAACGCCCCTCGAAGTAGATCTCGCCCTTGATGTCGATGACGTGGCCTGTCAGCGCCTCGATGCTCGGGTCGTACTCCAGCACGCCCGTGTATCCCTTGTACTCGATCATGGTCCTCTCACTTCAGATGTCCGGTGGTCTGAAGGAAGCTGCGCACCCGGCGGACCAGCCCCTGGCCACACTCCCGGCGCGGATGCGGCCGGTGCACCGTCAGCGCCGCGTCGGTGAAGAAGAACGTCACAGCCGACCCCTCAGCCTCCACTGCGTCTTCGGCGAGGTGCCTGAGCAGCGCCTTGACATCGCTCCAATCGGTACCCGGGTTCGCAGAGGCGATCTGGTCGAGGGTCCGCCTGTGCTTGCGCTTCATGCTATCATGATACGGCAATCCGCGATGATGTCAAGAGATGAACACCATCTAGCGGTGGAGCCGTAGAAGCGATCCGTCCTTCGTGTGCATGAGGGGCTACCACGGACGACGAGCTGCTCCATGGGCCGGCCGGCCCGTCCTCTGGCGGCCCACGCGGCCGTCCATAGGTTGGGGGTAGTGCTCCCCGAGACCGGACGCGCCATGCGACCCTCCCTTTCGGCCACCCTTGGCCTCGCGCTCCTCACTCCTCCGCTCGCGGAGGCCGACGTGCCGGAGGCCCACGGGATCCGCGCCTTGACGTCCGATCCGGGGGCGCCATGAGCGGCGGCGACCGCAGGAGCTTCCTCAAGAAGGGCGCGCTCCTCTCCGCGGCGGCCGCGGCGGGGGGCGTCGCTCCCGCGTCGGCCGAGGCCGTGGAGCCGCGCGTCCCCGCCGCCCCCGACCCCACGATCCTGCGCGCTCTGGCCGAGGTCGTGCTCCCCTCCGCCCTGGGGCCCGAGGGACGCGAGCGGGCGGTCGGCGCCTTCGAGGGCTGGCTCGAGCGCTACGAGCCCGCCTACGAGGTCAACCACGGGTACGGCACCCACGAGATCGTCTACGGCCCGGCGCACCCGGGCCCCGGGTGGGAAGCCCAGCTCCGGGCCCTGGACATCGAGGCGCGCAAGCGCACCGGACGCGCGTTCGTCGAGCTCGCGGTGGCGGAGCGGCGGAAGATGGTGGAGCGCCAGCTCGAGGGCGCCGCGGGCCGCCTCCCCTCCCCCGCCCGCGCCGGACACGTGGCCGTGGGGCTCCTCGCCCACTGGGCCGCCTCCAGCGACGCCCACGACCTCGCGTACGGGGCGCGCATCGGACCGCAGCGGTGCCGGGGCCTGCAGGGT
>JAHWKH010000381.1 GCA_019347995.1 Gemmatimonadota bacterium
CGATGTAGTTCTGGGCCAGGCGCGGCTCGCGCTTCACGCGCGCCACGTACGTCGGGCCCAGCGCCCGCTCCAGCGCCTCGCGCTCACCGGCGTGCAGCCCGTCGGAGAAGGCGTGATGCTCGTCGATGTTCAGGACGATGCTGTCCGGGTCGCGCGCCTCCACGAGCTCGCGCAGCAGGCGCCACTGCTCGTCGCCCCACAGCTCGCCCGTCTCCTCGGTGGGCGCCGGACGCGACGAGCGGTACGCCTGGTAGAGGCCGTCCTGGCTCCCGCCCCCCAGGGCCAGCCGCTCGACGCTGCCGTCGTCCTTCCTGTGGAAGACGTAGATCGAGCGGCGGCGGGCCGCGAACGTGGTGGGCGACGTGATGCTCCAGAAGACCGGGTCCTCGGCGTACTCGCGCATGGACAGGATCCACATCTCGGCGCCGTACTCCTCCATGAGGCGCGGCAGCACGCGGTCGAGACGCGCTTCGAGCCATGCCTGCCGCTCGCTGGCCTGCTGGCGGAGGGTGGGGAGCGGGTGGAAGCGGGCCGGAGCGTCGGCGGGCACCGCGGCCGGCGCCTGGCCGTGCAACGGGGTGGCGAGAGCGGCGGCGACGAGCAGCGCCACGGCGGCGCGAGCGGGCATGGTGTCTCCGGGCGGTGGCGGCGGGCTGGCTGCAAGAGGCGCAAGGTAAGCCCGCCCTCCCCGGGTGGGCTACGGCGCTGGCCTCGGCGGGGCGTCGGGGGTGGCTGGAGCCCGCTCAGCCCGCATGGCCGCGGGCGTGCGCGCAAGGCTTCGCGGAAGATGCCGGCTCGCCAGCCGGCCGCCGAGCCAGCCCACGCCTGCCGACGCCACCACCACCGCCCCCCAAAAGACGGGCCACGTCAACGCCTCGGGAAGCAGGGGGGCGACGCGGGGCATGATCCAGCGGGTGGTGGTCTCGGCCGCGAACGCGCACATGAGCCCGATGTAGGAGCCCACCATCCAGGCGGCGTGCCGGGGCATCCATCTCCCCCGCGGCCGTCGCAGCAGCGCGAAACCCATGCCCGGCAGCAGGGTCGCCCCCGACACCACGGCGGCCACGTGGAACGGTCCGAAGCCCCCGAACAGGTCGTAGATGGCGAACGCGGTGGCGATGAGGCCCACCATGGACGTGGCGTAGGCATGTCCCACCGTCCGGTGCCAACGCGTGCCCTTCGGAAGGAGGAGGACCAGTGCTCCCGCGGCGATGGCGGCGAACGCGAACACCACGTGGACGGTTCCGATCGTGCTCATGGGCCGACGCTCCCCAGAAGACGCTCCATTCTCTCGACATAGGCGCGAAAGGCGCCCCGACCCTCGGCGGTGAGGCCGTACCGGCTCACCGGCCGACTCCCCTCGAACCGCTTGTCGACCTCGACGTAGCCGGCCTCGGCCAGGCGGGAGAGGTGGGTGGACAGGTTGCCGTCGGTGGCGCCGACAGCGTCGCGCAGATAGGTGAACTCCGCGTCCTCCACCGAGGCCAGGATGGCCATGACGGCGAGTCGGATCCTGGAGTGGATGACGTCGTCGAGCTTCCGGTAGTCGAAGGTGCTCATCGCACCCCGGACGCCTCGGCCTCCTCCCTGCGCAGCGTCAGCGCCGGCCCCACCTCCAGGAGGAGCGCCGCGACCGCGAGCACGAGAAGGCCGCCGGGGCCGCGCCAGACCATGAGTCCCGAGCCGACCAGCCACCACGCCACGCCGATCCATCGCAGCCATCCCAACCCGGTGACGAATCCGCT
Source organism: Gemmatimonadota bacterium (assembly GCA_019347995.1). The sequence goes on from JAHWKH010000381.1 coordinate 1,746, forward strand.
GGCGAAGTATCCAAGCCCCAGCACCAGTGAGAGGACGCCCGGGAGGGCCGAAGGGGCGACGGCCCCGGAGTACAGGCCCAGGGTCCCCAGCAGCGTGAGCGTGACGCCGGAGCCGATCCACACGCCTCCGAAGGCACGGCTCGCCAGGTTCCGCACCGGCCGACGCGCCCCATCCTTCCGGGCGAGGGCGAAGGACAGGCTCCATCCGACCACCAGGAGGAGCGGCCACACAGCCCACGCCATGGTCAAACGGGACCCGGAGACAGCCCACCACGTCGCGACCAGTCCGACCGCCGACAGGAGCCCCCAGACCGCCTGATGACGCCAGGTCCCCCGCAGGAGCCGTTGGCTGTCCTCCATGAGGGCTCGGATCCAGGCCAGGTCCTGCCCCGCCGCAGCTCCGTTCACGATCTCTCCGGTCTCGAATTCAAAGTACTTTGAATATCAAAGCTCATCGGGACCGCCCCCGGAGTCAAGGGCCTCGCAACGGGCTCAGCCGATCAGCACCGCGGCCAGCGACACCGCCCACCCGACGGCGAGGCCGGCGAGGATCCAGATCTCCACGGCGGGGACGCGCTGGCGCCCCCGCTCGCCGTGGAACCAGGCCACCACGATGGAGGCCGGCACGGCGAAGAGCACGGAGACCAGGGTGACGGGGAGGGCAGCGGGCGGCAGCCATCCCGCCTCCTGGAGGGTGGGGACGACCTCGATCAACGTGAGTCCGGCGCCCCCCACGATGGCCACGAAATAGGGGATCCGGCGACGGCCGAAGACCCTGCGGGTGAGCGCCTGCCAGGGTCCGTCGGTGGCCGCCGTCTCCTCGCCCTCGTCGCCGGCCTCGTCGTCCTCGCGCGCTTCGATGCGGTCCAGCACGCCCAGCCCGTAGGCCAGCGTCTTGCCGGCGCCGCTCCCGGCGCGCGCCACCAGGTTCCCCTCGCGCCGCAGCACGGGGATGGCGGCCTGCTGGAGGGCGGTGGGGCGCTCGAAGCCGCCTTC
>JAHWKH010000382.1 GCA_019347995.1 Gemmatimonadota bacterium
TGCGCAAGCAGCGCGTCGAGCGCGTCTTCGACGGCCGGACGCATGCGCTCGATGGCGGCGAACGCGAGCGGCGCGTGCGCCGGCTCGTCCAGGTGCACGAGCTCGGTGGCGACGTGAGCGGCCACCACCGCCGCGTGGTGGTTGCGCGCATCGACCCGCTCGCCGCGCGCCGCCAGCTCGTCGAGCGCGATGGCCATCTGGTTGCCCTGGTTCATCTTCAGCCCGACGACGAAGCCCATGGCACGTCCCATCGCGTGCTCGTCGACCAACGCGGTGTAGCCGCGGACGACGCCCTGCTCCTCGAGACGGGAGATCCGTTGCGACACGGTGCCGGCCGCCACACCCAACTGCCGGGCCAGCTCCCGGGAGATCTCCAGGAAGACGAGGACGACGCGGTGGTCGTCCGCGAGCAGCATCTCCCGGTAGCGACGTTTGAGCGCGGAGGTGGCGACCACGGCCGGGCTGCCATCCAGGAGGCGCGCCTCGATCTCATGCCGCAGCGCGGCCAGCCAGGGCTCGCGATCCTCGTCGGTGAGCGGCTCGCCCCGGCGCATGGCGGCGACGTTCTCGGGCGGGTGCAGCGTGTCGCCCTCGATGAAATCCCAGCCGAGCCGCTCCGCCAGCGCCGCGCCCACGGTGGTCTTGCCGGAGCCGGCCACGCCCGAGACGAGGACGATCACGGGGCCGACTTGATCGCGTGGCCGCCGAACTGCTGGCGCATGACGGCCAGGAGCCGGTCCGCCACGCTGTCCTCCACGCGGGAGCGGAGCCTGGCCTGGAGCGCGAGCGTGATGACGGGCGCCGGGACGTCCAGGTCCATCGCCTCCTGTACCGTCCACCGTCCCTCGCCTGAGTCCGAGACCCAGGGCGCCACGCCGGCCAGCGCCGGGTTCTCCTCCAGCCCCCGCTCGATCAGGTCGAGCAGCCAGGAGCGCACGACGCTGCCGGAGCGCCAGATCCCGGCCACCTGGAGCGGGTCGATCTCCAGCTCGTGCTTCTCGGACAGGATGTGGAAACCCTCCGCGTACGCCTGCATCAGCCCGTACTCGATGCCGTTGTGCACCATCTTGACGAAGTGCCCGGCGCCCGACGGCCCCACGCGCCCCCAGCCGCGCTCCGGGGCGGGCGCCAGCGCCTCGAACAGGGGACGCAGCGCCGCCACCGCCTCCTGCGGCCCGCCGATCATGAGGGAGTATCCTTCCTCCAGCCCCCACACACCGCCGCTCGTGCCCACGTCGATCCAGGCGACATCGGCCTGCTCCGCGGCGCGTGCCCGGCGCACCGTGTCGCGGTAGTGCGAGTTGCCGCCGTCCACGACGATGTCGCCCGCCTCGAGCAGGGGCAGCAGCGCCTCGAGCGTGCGGTCCACGGCTTCGCCCGCCGGCACCATCAGCCAGAGCCGCTTCGGGGAGGGCAGGGCGCGCACCAGGTCCTCCAGGGAGGGGACCGTCTCCACGCCGGCCGCCGCCGCCTTCGCCCGCGCCTCCTCGCCGGGATCGTGGCCCGCCACCCTGTGTCCGGCCCGCCCCAGCCGCTGCGCCATGTTCCCGCCCATCCTGCCCAGGCCGATCATCCCGAGGTCCATCGATCCTCCGAAGCGTGAGAAGCCTCTTCCGCGGTCGTGCCCGCCACCGCCGACGACCCTGCGTGCACCCACCGTTCCGTTTCCATTCGTTACCTTCCCACCTCCGACGACCTTTTCCCAGCGCCACGTCCTGCCATGAATATCCTGATCGTCGAGTCCGGCGCCAAAGCGAAGACCCTCCAGGGGTACCTCGGCGAGGGCTGGAGCGTGCTCGCCACGGGCGGGCACATCGAGACCCTCCCACACGACCGCAAAATCCACGGCAAGGACGCGGGCAAGGCGTTCTGGGCCAATCGCCCCGGGGAGCTCCCCTCACCGCCGTGGGTCCCGACCGAGCGTGGCGAGGAGGCGGTGCGGAAGATCCTGGAGGAGGCCGGGCCCGACGCCCGCTTCTGGATCGCCACCGACCCGGACCGCGAGGGGGAGTTCATCGCATGGGGGCTGGACCGCATCCTGGCATCCCGCGGCCCCACGCGGCGCGTGGCCTTCCAGGAGGTGACCCGGGAGGCCGTCGAGGCCGCGCTGGCGCATCCCCGGGACGTGGACGGCCGCATGGTCGACAGCGCGCTCGTGCGCAAGTTCCTGGACCGGCTCGTGGGCTACCGCACGTCCAAGATGGCGAACTCCCTCGTGGCCGGGGGAGGCGCCTCCATGGGACGGGTCCAGACCCCCACCCTGGGGTTCGTCGTGGAGCGGGAGCTGGAACGGGAGGCCCACGTCCCCATCCCCTACTTCGAGGTCCACGCCGCCGCCCTGGGCATCGACCTGGAGGTCCGCTTCCACGAGCCGGACGACCCGGACGCGTGGCGTGACGAGGGGGGCAAGCACCACCCTTCACGCACCTTCGACGGCGAGCTGGCCGGGAAGGCTCTGCAGGCCCTGGCGGCCGCGGGGGAGGTGACGATCACCGGGGCGACGCCGAGCACGCGGCGCCGGGGGCCTTCCGCGCCCTTCTCCACCGACGCGCTGCTCCAGGCGGCGGGCTCGCGCTTCGGGTGGTCGCCCAGGAAGACCTCGGCGCTGGCGTCGCAGCTCTACGAGGCCGGGCACATCACCTACATCCGCACCGACTCCACGCGTCTGGCCGCGTCGGCCGTCCAGAAGGCCCGCGCCGTCGTGGAGGACGCGTTCGGTGAGGATCACCTGGGACCGGGGG
>JAHWKH010000383.1 GCA_019347995.1 Gemmatimonadota bacterium
CGCTTCTCGTGGCTGTTGAGCACGCGCCGGGAGCGCACTCCCGCCACCACCCGCTCGAAGGCGCCGTCGAAGTCGCGTTGCACCAGCGCGGAGCCGTGGCGCCGCGCACAGGCGATGGCCGCCTCGTTGCACAGGTTGGCCAGGTCGGCGCCGGTCAGCCCGCTGGTCTGGGAGGCCAGCACGCACAGGTCGATCTCCGACAACGGCTTGTCGCGCGTGTGCACCTCGAGGATGCGCCTGCGCCCGTCGACGTCCGGAGGCGACACGAACACCTGGCGGTCAAAGCGCCCGGGGCGCAGCAGTGCGGGGTCGAGCTTCTCCAGCAGGTTGGAGGCCGCCATGACCACCAGCTCCCCGGTGGTGGCCGGCTCGTGCCAGCCGGTCGTGTGATAGTACTTGGCGGCGTTCTGCAGGCCCAGCCGGCGGTCCTGGTAGGGTCCGACGAACTCAGCCGCGTCGATAACGCCCCGCTCCAGAGCCGGGAAGATTTCGCCACCTGGCAGAAGCCGCACGTCGACGCCCAGCGTGCCGTAGACCTGGCCCGACAGCCCGGGAATGCGCATGCGCAATCCGTTGAGCTGTTCCACCGATTCCACCGGTTCGCGGAACCAGCCGGTCATCTGGACGCCGCTGTTGCCGCACGGCATGGCCACCAGATTGAAGCGATCGTAGAGCTCGTTCCAGAGCTCGAGCCCGCCGCCGTGGAGGAGCCACGCGGTCTGCTGTCGGGCGCTGAGCCCGAACGGGACGGTGGCGTCGAACGCCAGCGCCGGGTTCTTGCCGATGTAGTAGTACCCCGCGGTGAGCCCCGCCTGCGCCGTGCCGGCCTCCACCGCGTCCATGACCTGGAGGCCCGGCACCAGCTCGCCCGCCGCGTAGACACGCAGCGTGAACTGGTTCTCGGTGAGCTCGGCCACGCGCTCCGCCACGCGCTCCGCCGAGCCGTGGAGGATGTCCAGGGAGGGCGGGAAGCTCGACACGACGCGCCATTGCACGCGGGGGCCGGAGATCACCCCTCCCTCGCTCTGGGCGGCGGCGGTGGAGGCTCCATCGGTCCCGCACGCGGCCACGGCGCTCGCGCCGACGGCGCCGGCCGCGGCCTTGGTCAGGAAATCTCGTCGCTTGATCGAGCTCATGGGCAGGCTATCTCCTCGGCCTCGCGGCCGCGTGCCTCGGATGGAATCAGGCGCGGCGCGTTGCGCCGCAGGTCCGGGCAATGAAGTTATGGGGGCTGGACGTGGGCGCCAGGCGGGTCCGGCGGGCGCTCTCATGCCACAAGACACGCGGCCCGGGAGGGACGTTGGGAGCGGACACGACGGAGGCGCCGGCGCTGCCGCCGACGATGAGGGCCATGGAGGCCCGGGCCAGGGAAGCGCTGTCCCGGGACGTGTACGACTACTACGCCGGCGGCGCCGAGGACGAGATCACGCTGGCGGCCAACGAGGCGGCCTTCCGGGACGTCTTCTTCCGCCCCCGCGTGCTGGTGGACGTGAGCGGCGTGGACACGTCCCTCGAGCTGCTGGGATCGCGGCTGGAGCACCCGGTGATCCTGGCCCCCACGGCCTTCCAGCGCCTGGCCCATCCCGAGGGGGAGGCGGCCACGGCCAGGGCCGCCGCCGCCACCGGCGCCCTCATGGTGGCCAGCAGCCTGTCCACGCTCACCATCGAGGCCATCGCCGGAGCGGCGCCGTCCGCGCCCCGCTGGCTCCAGCTCTACGTCTTCCGTGACCGTGGCCTGAGCGAGTCGCTGGTGCGCCGGGCCGAGGCCGCGGGCTGCTCGGCGGTCTGTCTGACGGTGTCGGTGCCGGTGCAGGGCAACCGCGAGCGCGACGCCCACAACCGCTTCGCCCTGCCCGACGGCATGGAGATGGCCAACTTCACGGGACACCTGCAGGCCCACTTCCCCGACGCCCGTGGCGGATCGGCACTGGGCGCGTTCATCCAGCGGGAGTTCGATCCCACGCTTACCTGGGAGGCCCTGGCCTGGCTACGCTCGGTCACGCGGCTGCCGGTGGTGGTGAAGGGGGTCATGACCTCCGAGGACGGGCGCCTGGCGGTGGACCACGGCGCCGACGCCGTCGTCGTCTCCAACCACGGAGGACGCCAGCTCGACGGGGCCGAGCCGACGCTGCGGGCCCTGCCGCGCGTGGCCGACGCCGTGGAGGGCCGCGTGCCCGTGCTGATGGACGGAGGCGTCCGCCGCGGCACCGACGTGGCGAAGGCCATGGCCCTCGGGGCCACGGCCGTCATGGTGGGACGGCCGTACCTGTGGGGCCTCGCCGTGGCCGGGCAGGGCGGCGTGGAGCACGTGGTGGGCATGCTCGTGGGGGAGCTGCGCCGCACCATGGCGCTGCTGGGACGCCCGACGCTGGGTGCCCTCGACCGCTCGGCCCTCGCGGGGGCCTGACGTGCCCGCTCTCCGGCGCGAGATTCCCCTGGCGTCAGGGTGCGCGCGGCCCTGGGAGCCTGTCCGAGTCATGGGTAGGCCGATCAGACCCTCAGGACGCTCAGCGTGGGCACGTTCAGCTCCGGCTCGTGGTGGAAGCCCCAGACCCGCAGGATCGAGTCGCCCTCGACCGCCAGGCCCGACTCCCGCGCCACCCTGCGTGCCTCCCCGTGCAACGCGTCGGGATCGTCGATCCCGCCCTCCACCGGGACCACGCCCCACAAGAGGGCCATGCGGCGCCGGGTCTCCGGCAGCGGCGAGACCGCCAGGACGGGAGCCTGG
>JAHWKH010000384.1 GCA_019347995.1 Gemmatimonadota bacterium
AGCACCAGCGGGTACATCATGATCCCGCCGTCGGCGAAGAGGGTGAGAAGCTCGTATTGTGAGCCGCTTTCCAAGTGGATTCTCCTTGGTGGGATTTCCCGGCGGGACGGGTTCGGGATGATAGACGCGCCAATGTAGGCGGCCTCTCCACGGGCTGTCAACGCGGCTGGCGGACGCCGCCTTTCTCTCCGCCCGACGCGTGCGTCTCCGCTCCGGGGCCGAGCTGGAAGGGGTGCTCCTAGTGGGTCGCGGCCACGGGGCTGCGGCCGTCGGGGAGTGAACCGGTGAGGATCTCCTTCAGGCGTCCTCCCTCCACGTCCCGCTCCAGCCGGCCGCCCCGTGCCACCGACACCCGCGCCGACTCCTCACTGACCACGATGACCACGGCGTCGGTCTCCTCGGAGAGGCCGATGGCCGCCCGGTGACGCGTCCCCAGCGATTTGTCGGACAGGGAGTACTGGGTCAGGGGCAGGATGGCGCCGGCGGCCTTGATGGCGTCCCCCTCCACGATCACGGCGCCGTCGTGGAGCGGCGAGTACGGTGTGAAGATCGTCGTCAGCATCTCCGACGAGACGCGCGCGTCGATGTTGCTGCCCGTGCTCGCGTACTCGTCCAGCCCGACCTCCTGCTCGATGGCGATGATGGCGCCGATCTTCGATCGCGAGAGCTGCTCGACGGCCTCCACGATCTCGTCCACCACCTGGCTCTCCTCCAGGCGGTTGAAGAGGCGGAGCATGCGGCTCTGTCCCAGCCGGGCCAGCGCCGAGCGCAGCTCCGGCTGGAAGACCACCAGCGCGGCGATGGCGCCGTAGCGGAAGACCGTCTCGAGCAGATACCGCATCAGCTCGAAGTTGAACACGCGCGCCAGCAGGTACGTCAGGCCCAGCAGGAGCACGCCCAGGAGCATCTGCATGGCCCGGGTGCGCTGGATGAGCAGGAGCAGGCGGTAGAACAGGATCGTGACGATGAGGATCTCCACGAGGTCCGCCCACCCGGGCCTCAGAAACTGGAGCTGCTCCCACAACCCGTTCACCGTTCCGTCATCCGTCGCCCGTGCTCACGTCCCTGGTCTCGTGCGTTCCCGCCACCGCCATGGCGACCCGCAGCGCCTGCGCCACCGGCCGCACGTCGTGCACCCGGAAGACCCGCGCCCCCGCAAGGTACGCCAGAACGCAAGTCGCCGCCGTGCCCACCTGGCGCTCCCGGGCAGGCACGCCGAGAAGGTCGCCCAGGAACCGCTTGCGACTCGGTCCCACCAGGAGCGGGCGTCCCAGGTCCAGGAGCTCGTCCAGGCGCCGGAGCAGGGTCCAGTTGTGGGCGGCGGTCTTGGCGAATCCGAGCCCCGGGTCCACGACCACCCGCTCGGCGTCCACGCCCGCGGCGAGGGCCCGGTCCATGGCGCCGCGCAGCTCGTCGCGCACCTCGACCACCACGTCCCGGTAGCGGGCCCGCTCCGTCATGGTGGAGGGCTCGCCCCGCATGTGCATGAGCACGAGCCCGGCGCCGCTCTCGGCCACGACACGGCCCAGCGACGGATCGTGCGCCAGCCCGGACACGTCGTTGACGATCGACGCGCCGGCCTCCAGCGCCGCCCGGGCGACGGCGGCGCTGCGCGTGTCCACCGACAGGGGCACCGGGAAGCGCGCGACGGCCTCCCGCACGAACGGCAGGATCCGGCGGATCTGCTCCGCGTCGGCCACCCCCTCGGCGCCGGGGCGGGTCGACTCGCCGCCCACGTCCAGCACGTCGGCCCCGTCCTCGACCATCGCGGCCGCGCGCTCCAGCGCCGCCTCGGGACCGGAGAGCTCCCCGCCGTCGGAGAAGGAATCCGGCGTCAGGTTCACGATGCCCATGATCCGCGGGCGCCCCAGGTCCAGCGAACGGTCCCGCAGCCGCCAGCGGTCGGCTCCCGGAACGACGAAGCGGGGAGCGGGGGCCGTGCTGCCCCCGCTCCCCGCCATCACCGCCGTCCCTCCCGCCATCGGCTAGGAGCCAGCCTCGGGACCCTCTCCGTGGAGGGGCAGCCGCGACCTGCGGGCGGGCCCTCCGGCCGATCCGGCGCCCTCGGTCGTCCCGGAAGGCTCGCCGGTGCCCGAGCGCTCGCCCGAATCCACCGCACCCTCCTCGTCCAGGGCGCGGCCGGGGTCGGACCCCTCCCCGCCCAGGCGGCCCCAGGAGCCTTCCGGAGCGGCGAGGGTGGGAGGGGCCTCGTCCTCGCCGGGGACCTCCATGGGCGGCAGGGGCTCGCCGTCCGCCAGGAGCTTGATCTCGGCACGGTCCAGCGTTTCCCGCTCCAGCAGCGCCTGGGCGATGCGCTCCATGAGATCCTTGTGCTCCTCGATCACGGTGCGTGCCCTTCCGTGCGCCTCGTCCAGGATGCGCTTGACCTCCTGGTCCACGAGCTGCGCGGTGTGCTCGCTCACCTCCCTGCGGTGCCCGAGCTCGCGGCCCAGGAAGACCTCCTGCTCCGACTCGCCCACGGCCATGAGGCCGATGAGCTCGCTCATGCCGAAGCGCGTCACCATGCGCCGGGCGAGCCCGGTGGCCCGCTCGATGTCGTTGCCGGCGCCGGTCGTGACCCGCTCGTGCCCGAAGATCATCTCCTCGGCCACGCGACCGCCGAAGAGCATGGTCAACTGCCCCTCGAGCCACTCCTTGGTGTGAGTGTGGCGGTCTTCCTCGGGGAGGCTCGCCGTGATGCCCAGCGCCCGCCC
>JAHWKH010000385.1 GCA_019347995.1 Gemmatimonadota bacterium
AGGATTAAAGAAAGGAGGTCTTGGAAACAGGACCTCCTTTCTATTTCTACAAATAGTGTTGACAATCATCACTTCGATAATGTACAATTAAACTAATGATTCCCACAGAGACAGGAACTCAAATGAATATGCTTGAACTTAAGGGTCTGCGCCACGCGGAGCAGGCGCTTCGAGTCACTCCCAACTCCAGCCGCGCGCTCGAGGCGCGGGGCACCCTTCGCTACTGGAAGTATCTGCAATCTCCCGAGCTGCGGCCCGATGAACAGCGAGCGCTTCTCGGGGACGCCCGCCGCGACCTCGAAGCGGCCGTCAGGATCGAGCCGCTGCTCGCGAGCGCCCACAGCACGTTGAGCCACCTTCTCTACCGGGAGGACATGTCCTCCGCCATGCTCGCCGCACGCCGGGCGTACGAGGCCGACGCCTACCTGGAAGCCGCCGCGGACGTCCTGCTCCGGCTCGTGCTGGGAAACTACGATCTGGAGAACTTCGATCAGATGCAGCGGTGGTGCGAGGAGGGCGCCCGGCGGTTCCCGGAGAACTTCCGCTTCACCGACTGCGGGCTGCTGATGATGACCACCCGGCAGGCCGAGCCCGACGTGGAGCGTGCGTGGCGCCTCCGGGCGAGGCTGGACTCGCTCTCCCCGGAGTCGCGCCGCGAGTACGACCAGGTACGGGGCCTCGCCCTGGTCGGTGGCGTGATCGCGCGCGCCGCCGGGCGGGCGGCCGAGGCGCGCACGCTGGAGGACAGCGCGAGGGTGGTCCTCGATCGGACGCGCGGTCGGCTCACGCCCGAAACGGCGGAGCTCCGGGAGCTCATCGCCCACATGTACACGCTGCTCGGGGACAACCAAACCGCGATCGACCTCCTCCGCCAGCACGCGGCGGCGAACCCCGGCATCTCGTACGAGCATCACTGGCGCTGGCGCGAGCTCCGGGGACTGCCGGAGTTCCAGCCGTTGCTGGAGGGCCACTGATCGGCCGGCCGTTCGTTCGCCGGGGCTCGATTCTCGTGGAGTGGGACTATCGGGGCACCCTGCCCTCCACCAGCTCGCGCACCAGCCCTTCCATGCCGTACACCTCGTCCAGCGCCTCCAGGATCCCGCGCACGTCCACCGATACCGAGCGGTTGAGCTCGGGCAGGTAGATGTAGTCGCCGGGCAGGCTCTCGATGTTGCCGTCGAAGACCAGCCCCACCACGCGCAGGTCGCGGTCCACCACCGGCGAGCCCGAGTTGCCGCCGATGATGTCGGCGGTGGACACGAAGTTCAGGGGGGTGGAAAGGTCGAGATCCGGGGGCGGCGTCCGCCAGCGCTCGGGCAGCGCCCACGGGTGCTCCTCGCCGGCCGCGTACCTGAGTCCGTGGGAGTAGTGGCGGTCGTAGAGGCCATGGAACGTGGTGTGCGTGGGCGCGAGGGTCCCGTTGTACGCGTAGCCGCGCACCACCCCGTCGGCGAGACGGATCGAGAACGTGGCGTCGGGGGGCACCGCCGGACCGTACACCTCCAACCGGGCCCGTCCCAGCCGCGCCGCCAGCTCCTCCTCACGCGCGCCCACCTCGGAGAGGGCCTGCTGAAAGCCCGCGAAGGTCTGCAGGTAGGCGGTGACCACCTGGACCGCCGGATCCTCCATGGTGAGCGCCCCGTCCTCGACGGCGGGGATCGCCCGGGCCGAATCCGCCAGGGGCGTGCGGGCGTGGATCGCCTCGGCGGCCGCTTCGGGCGAGCGCCCCTGCAGGATCTGCCGCACCCACGGCGTGTCCTCGCCGAAGAGCTCCGCGAAGTCGCGGAAGCGCGCCGCCATGAGCGCCCGGTCCAGCGCCGCGGGCTGGTCGTCGATGCCCCGCAACTGGGCCCGCAGGCCCTGCAGCGCGTCGTCGGGAGTCCCCCGGCGGCGGGCGTTCAAGACCTGGAACGCGAGTAGAGCCCGGTGGAGCGTGGCCGACGAGAAGCCTTCCGCCGTCAGCGCCAGGAAGGCGCCGTATGCCGGCGCGACCTGGCGCTTGCGAGCCTGGAGCCCGGCCATCTCCTCGAAGATCCCGCCGTACTCGGCCCGCAGCCCGGGGTCGCCCATGATCGAGTCCCGGAACGTCCGCTGGAGCTTGAGGCGCCGGGCCAGTACGCCCGGGTTCTCCAGGCCGGCGAGCTGCCCCTCGTAGGCCTTCTCCGAGTTCTGCAGGCTGAAGATGGTGTTCACCAGGTCCAGGCGGTCGGCCTCCCGCGGGTTCGCGTCCGCGAACGCCTGCAGGACCGCGACGCGGTCGCGGAGGAAGTCCAGGAGGTAGCGGTCCGAGACGTCCCGTCGGAACTCCAGCTCGGCCACGGACTGGAGGCGGCTGGTGGAGCCGGGATTGCCGATGATGAAAACGGGCTCCCCGGGGGCGGCGCCGTCCTCGTCCCACTGGAAGTGCTGCTCGGTCCGCAGCGGCCGGCCGTCGTCTCCGTACACCCGGTAGAAGGCGAAGTCCAGGTTGTAGCGCGGATAGGTGAAGTTGTCGGGATCGCCACCGAACGCGCCAATCGCCAAGTGCGGCACCATGACCAGGCGCACGTCGTTGTAGCGCTTGAATGTGTAGGCCGAGTACTGGCCCCCGTGATAGAGCTCGATGACCTCGACGGTCAACGTCGAGTCCCGGCTCTTCGCCTCGCGATCCATACGCTGCTCGATCTGCTCGGCGCGCCGGCGCCGGACGTCGTCCGGGTCCTGCA
>JAHWKH010000386.1 GCA_019347995.1 Gemmatimonadota bacterium
AGTAGATGTGATAACTGCTCGGCGGCTGCTCGCCGTAATCACCCCTTCCGGTCCGGGCCTCGAAGAGGCCCGGGTCAGCCCGCAGCATCGCCCGCACGCGGTCGCTCAGCCCGAGCGCCGCCGCCAGGAAGAAGACGATGGCCAGCACCGGGTAGCCGAACAGCGTGAGCGTCGTCTCGACGTGCATCAGGAGGCTGGCGCCCACGATGAGGGCGGCGAGGACGAGGCCCGTGGTGATGCGGTTGGCCATGTGGTGCAGGCCGTCGAGCATGCGCATCTCGTCGATGACGCGCACGCGCACCTCCATGTTGTTCTCGCCGATGGCGTCCAGCGCCCGGTTGACCCGGCCCGGCAGCGCCTCGGCGAAGTCCCTGGCCTCCAGGGCCGCCGCCAGCACGTTGCCCGGCGAGGCCGACTTGAGGACCCGGCGCGTGGTGAGCTCGGCCGCGTGGCGGCGGATCGCCTCCTGGGGGTCGAAGGCCGGATCCAGGAGCCCGGCGATCTGGTCCAGGTTGATGAGCGTCTTGCCGATGAGGCTCAGCTCGCCCGGGGGCCGCAGGCCGTGGTCGCCCCCGAGGCGCGCCACGGCGAGCACCACGCGCCCCATTCGCCCGTCCTCCACCGTCGCCTCCTCCATGCGTCCCACCAGGCGTACGATCTCGTTGCGGAAGCCGCCCCGGTCGAACGCCGGCGTGGCGTCGCCCATGCGTTCGGTGACGCGCGCCACCTCCTCGCCGTCGCCCTCGCCGATGGCCAGGAGGAGCTTGAGCAGGCGCTCGCGCATGGAGTCGGGGATGCGTAGCACCATGCCCACGTCCAGGAGCGCCAGGCGGCCGTCGTCGGTGAGGAAGACGTTGCCCGGGTGCGGATCGGCGTGCAGCAGGCCGTCCACCAGCGCCTGGCGCAGGTAGGCCTCGAACAGCTCGTCGAGGAGCGCGGTCCCTTCCATCTCGAGGCGCGCCAGGGGGGAGACCTTCGAGAGGTTCCTGCCCCGCACGAAGTCCATGGTGAGGACGCGCGAGGTGGTATAGTCGTGGACCGGCAGGGGCACCACGATGCGCTCGAAGTCCGACAGGGACTCGGCCAGCGTCTCGAGGTTGCGCGCCTCCTGGTGGTAGTCGAGCTCGGCGGTCAGGGCGTCGCGGAACTCCCGCAGCATGGCGCTGAACGAATAGCGGCGCCCTGCCTCGGTGTGGGCGTCGGCCATGCGCGCCATCTCCTCCAGCGCCTCCATGTCGCGCCGGACCACGGTGCGGATGCCCGGCCGCTGCACCTTCACCGCCACCACGCGCCCGTCGCGCAGCGCCGCCCGGTGCACCTGCCCCAGCGACGCGGCGGCCAGCGGCGTCTCCTCGAAGACGGAGAACGCCTTGGAGAGGCGCACGCCGATCTCCTCCTCGATCAGGCTCTCGATCTCCTCGAACGGCACGGGCTCGACCCGGTCCTGCAGGCGGGCGAGGGCGTCGAGGTACGGCCGAGGAAGCAGGTCGGGGCGCGAGGCCAGCACCTGGCCCAGCTTGACGAAGGTGGGGCCCAGGCGCTCCAGGTCGTCGGCCAGCGCCTCGGGCCGCTCGTCGGCCGCTGCGCCGCTGTCGGAGGCGGCCTCTTCCTCGAGCTCCTGGAACGTGGGCCCGAGGCCCGCGCGCCTCACGTCGGCCGCGTCGCCGTACTTGAGGAGGAGGCGCGCCACGTCCTTGTAGCGCTTGAGGTGGGAAGGCCTCACCGAAAGGTCGAGGAGACCTCCCCCGTCGCTGTCGTCGCTCACCGCGGACTCCGGGCGGGGATGAGAAGGAAAAGGATGAGAAGGAGCGTCCCGCGGGCGCACGTTTCAAGAACCGGGCCGGCGACCCGCCCGACCGCAGAGGTGGCGTGACTCTTGCTTTTCGGCCCCTGGGACACAGAGGGCCTCGGAGGGAACGGAGCCATGAAATCGTGTGCCGCATGCGGGGGCGTGTTCGAGATCTCGGAGGGCGCCGGGAAGTTCTGCCCCCGCTGTCGGGGCGTGCTGGAGACGGGCCGGCTGTCCGACCCCGTCACGCTCGACGGCGAGCCCGGACGGGGCGCGGGGCGAGGCCCCGCAGACCCGGAGACGCCGGGAGAGAGCCCCGGGGCGGACCTCCCGTCCTAGACCAGCATCAGGGGCGGATTCATTGCGCCCTGGGCGGGACCCGCTCGGATGCGCGGCGGCGCCGGCGTCTCCTGCAGGCGCGCGAGCCCGTAGACCCCCATGGAGGGGGGACCCGCGAAGAGCGGCTTCCAGCCGCCGTGGCCGAAGCGCTCGATGATCACGCGCTTGACGCCCGCCTCCGCGAGCGCCTCCAGGTACGCGATGGCCTCGGCGTACTGGTCCGGGTCGAACTCGCGGCTCTCGCCGCCGCCTTCGAGGGGGCCGGTCATAAGCCGGGGAACCGCTGCAACAACTACGCCCGCCGAGGACCGGAGGCCGCTCCCGCGCTGGAGCCTGGACGCTTCCCTCAGCGGCGCCGTGCCCGGTTCGTGGTGATGAGCAGCGCGCCGTTGCCGGACACGTTTCCGCCGAAGCGCGTGGCCGCCTCGACCCCGCTGAGGAACTGGATGGACTCGATGAACTCGGGGTCGATGCTCAGGAGGAACTCGGCGGGGGACGGCAGGCGCGCGCCGTCCACGTAGACCTCGACCATGCGGCAGCCCTGCATCTGCCGCGACCGCCCGCCCTCGATG
>JAHWKH010000387.1 GCA_019347995.1 Gemmatimonadota bacterium
GGACGAGGCGGCCCTCGATCCCGCCGCGACCCAGCGCGCCCCGGCCAGCTTCGCGTGGGCCGACGTCGTGCCCCTGCACGGGGAGGGGCGGGTGGACGGAGGGGGCGCCAACGGGGCGCCCAGCGCTTCCCGCCCCCGCCCCCCTCGCACCGCCCGCTCCGGCGCGCCGCTCCGCGCGGCCCAGGAGCAGGGGCTGCCGGCCTCCGGCCCCATCCACGTGGCCTCGGGCAAGATGGCGGGCGAGATGGTCCGCAACGTCTACAACGCCCAGCACCGCATGCCGTGGCACTGGCCGGTTCCGGCCTACCTGGTCACCAAGGGCGCCGCCACGGGGATCTTCATGCTGCTGGGCGTCGCCCTCCTGTTCGGCCTCGCGCCCGTGGGCACACCTGCGCTGGTCGCCGGCGGGCTCCTCTCGCTCGTGCTGACCGCCGCCACCACGGCCCTGCTGGTGTTCGACCTGGAGCGGCCCGAGCGCTTCCTCTCGATCCTCCTCCGTCCGCAGTGGAGGAGTTGGCTCACGCGCGGGGCGGTGCTCCTCGTGGCGTTCACGGCCTGGGTCGGCCTGTGGTGGGTGCTGGAGGTCGGCGCGGCGGCGGGCTTCGTGGACGCCGCCTTCGCCGCGGCCCTGCGGCCCTGGGCGTTCGGGGTGGGCGTGCCGCTGGCGATCGGCGTCGCGGTCTACACGGCGTTCCTGTTCGGCCAGGCCGAGGGGCGGGACCTCTGGCAGAGCCCGCTCCTGCCGGCGCACCTGCTGGTGCAAGCGGTCATGGCGGGCGCGGCCAGCCTCCTCTGCCTCGCTCCCTTCGTCCCGCTGGGCGCCGCCTTGATGGGCGTCACGGTGGTCGCCTTCGCGCTGGCGCTGCTGCTGGACCTGCTGGTCACGCTGGGTGGCGAGTTCGCGATGCCCCACGCCTCCGCCGACGCGGCCCGGGCCGCCGCCGAGATCACGCGCGGCCGCTACCGCGGGCACTTCTGGATGGGGAGCGTCGGCCTCGGCCACGCCGTCCCGCTGGCGCTGCTGGCGTCGGGCAACGTGCTCGCGGCGGCGCTGGCGGGCCTGCTGTCGCTGGTGGGGCTCTACCTGTACGAGTACGCGTTCGTCATGGCCCCGCAGGAAATCCCGAACAGCTAGGGCGGCCCCGATGTCCGACCCCTCCACGCCGCGCCTCGAGCGCTTCCTCGCCGCCCTCATGGGCAGGCGGAAATACGACGCCGCGCGCCGGCCTCCCACCCGGGGCGCCGACGGCTTCGGGCTGCCCGTCTTCTCCCGCACCGACCTCGTGCCCGAGGCGGTGGAGCTCACCACCGTCGTCCATCCCGACGGCCGCACCAGCCAGTATCCGCCGGCGGAGCGGTGGGACGACTGGGTGGAGTGGGACGGCAAGGCGTGGCCCACGCGCGTCGCTCGCCGCTACACCCTGGTCCCCACCGTCTGCTTCAACTGCGAGAGCGCCTGCGGGCTCCTCGCCTACGTGGACCGCGAGACGCTGGACGTGCGCAAGTTCGAGGGCAATCCGGCCCATCCGGGGAGCCGCGGGCGCAACTGCGCCAAGGGGCCGGCGACCATCAACCAGACGTACGACCCCGAGAGGATCCTCTACCCGCTCAAGCGCGTGGGCGCCCGGGGCGAGGGCAAGTGGAAGCGCATCGGCTGGGACCAGGCGCTCGAGGAGATCGCGGAGAAGATGCGCGCGAGCCGCGCGCGCCGCCGCGACGGCATCATGTACCACGTGGGCCGGCCCGGCGAGGACGGCTACACGAACCGCTGCATCCAGGCGTGGGGCGTGGACGGTCACAACTCCCACACCAACATCTGCTCGTCGGGCGCGCGCGCGGGCTACGCCCTCTGGTGCGGGGAGGACCGGCCGAGCCCGGACCACGCGGAGGCGCGGGTGATCCTCCTGCTCTCCGCCCACCTGGAGACAGGCCACTACTTCAACCCCCACGCGCAGCGGATCATGGAGGGCAAGGAGAAGGGGGCGCGCATCATCACGCTGGATCCGCGGCTCTCGAACACGGCGTCCAAGAGCGACGTCTGGCTGCCCACGTGGCCGGGCAGCGAGGCCACCGTGCTGCTCGCGTGGGCCAACCACCTGATCACGACGGGCCGCTACGACCGGGAGTTCGTGCGCCGGTGGGTGAACTGGGAGGACACGCTCGCGCATTTCGCCGACCGGCCCTACCCCGAGGTGGATTTCGAGCTGGAGGGCGAGCCGACGTTCGCCGAGTTCGAGCGCCTGCTGGGCGCGCTCTACGGCGACTTCACCCTGGAGCGCGCGGCCGCCGAGGCGCAGGTGCCCATCGAGCGGCTGCGCGAGGCCGCCGGCTACGTCGCGGCGTGCGACGGCCGGCTCGCCGCCCACGTCTGGCGGGCGTCGGCGTCGGGCAACCTCGGCGGCTGGCAGTCGGCCCGCTGCCTCTTCCTCCTCAACGTGCTCACCGGCTCCGTCGGCAAGCCGGGCGGCACCTTCGGCAACGAGTGGAACAAGTTCGTGCCGAAGCCGTTCAGCTCGCAGCAGCTGCTCCGAGCGATCGACTCCGCCCTCCTCTACGAGGAGACGCTGCCTGGCGTAGAGCGTGGTGCGCTGCTCCAAGGTGCGCCCCAGCGGTTCGACGATCTGGCGGAAGTCGTCCGCCTGCATCATCTGGCCGTGGTTGGCACCCGCGGCACGGCTGATGTTCTCGTCC
>JAHWKH010000388.1 GCA_019347995.1 Gemmatimonadota bacterium
CGGCCAGCGCGCAGTCGGGCTCGGGCGTCCGGGCCAGCACGGCGGCCAGCACCAGCGGCGTGCTCCACCAGAGGAGCACGTTGAGCATGAGGGGCGTGGAGAAGAGGATGATGGGTCCGTCTTCGGCCGCGGATCCCGCCGGAGGCACGAGCCGGGGCGCGGAGGAGACGCCGACCATCAGGGTCTCGACCAGCAGCCCCGCCGTGAACGCGGCCGCGCCCAGCCACGCCCCCGCGGGAAACAGCGTGAGGGAGAACGCCACGAGGCCCAGCACGCCCGTGCGCGCTCCCGTGGCGACGGCGATGGGATGCGTGCGGTGGCCCGCCACGAGCCGCCCCTGGTGGAGGGCCCGCAGCCCCGTGAGGAACGGCGCCGGCCAGAGCAGGGCCATGGCCGACCGCGCCTCCTCCAGGATCGCGCCGGTGACACCGACGAGATCCTGGAACACCCACAGCCCGACGGGCGAGAAGGCCACCGCCGCGCCGAGGAAGGAGAACACCAGCCCGACGGCCATGGCGAAGCGGCGCACCGGCTCCAGATCGCCCCCCCGCAGCAGCCGGTTCGCCGCCACCTGCTGGATCACCAGCAGCGGGCTGTAGAGGACCCCGGTGAGCGCGAACGCCACCGAATAGCCGGCCAGCGAGTTGGCGGGAGCCGGCGTGCGCGCCAGGGCCGCCGCCAGGATGGGATTCGTGGCGGTGAGCAGGAGGCTGGTGGCCGCCAGCGGCGCGTAGAAGCGCGCGAAGCGGCCGGCGGTGAGGTCGGACGTCACCCCGCTCCCCCGCCCCGCCCCTCCCGCTCGGCGATCATCCGCTTCACCTCGGCCAGCTCCTCCCGGGCCCACGCCCCCTCCGGCGTGCCGCCGAACCGTTCGGCCAGGCGCGCCAGCTCCGGCGCCGCCCGCGCCGGGTCGTGCAGGCGGTCACGGTAGAGCTCGACGAGCTCCCGGGCCACCAGCCGCTCCTGCCCGGCCGCGAGATCGCAGCGCTCCCGGGCGAGCCGGAGCCAGCGCGCGGCCTCCTCGGGTCCGGCCAGGTGGTCGCGGTGCAGGCGCGCCAGGCGCAGGTAGGGCTCGGGCTCGGTCGGGTGCTCCTCCACGAGGACCTGGTAGAGCGCCGCCCCCTGTTCGGGGTGGCCCTGCATCACCACCGCCTCGGCGAGCGAGTACGGCCGACGGGGCCCACCGCCGTGTCCGGAGGGGGCGTGGATGGTGCCGGCCACGCGTCCCGCGCCCGCGGTGAGGAGCAGCGCGAAGACCACGATGGCGGCCGGCGGGAAGAGCAGCCCTCCGAGGAACGCCGGGACAGCCCAGGCGGGGGGCACCCGCCCGGCCAGGTCGGCACCCACGATCAGGCCGAAGACGAGTCCGGGCAGCCCGGCCCACGCCACGATCCTGAGGAGGCGCGCGCGCTCGGCAGCGTCCACGTCCCGGAGACCACGTCCCCCGGACGGCTCGATGTGGCGGCGCCGCCGCTCTCGGGGTGACGCGGTGGGCCCGGGCCCGCGGGTGACCCCCGGCGGGGGAGGCTCCGCCGCCTCCCCGGTCCCGAACTTGCGACGCTCGTGCTCGTCGATCGGGGTCAGCTCCGTTCTCCAGCGATGGGTGCTCCAGCGGGCCGCGGGCACGCTCGGGTGGTTTCCGCGGAAGGCTCGCGGCCCCATCGTTGTGCGCCGGCGGGCAGCGCGGGACGGCTGCCCTCGCACGACCGGAGGCCCCCCCGGGGGAGAGTCATCCTGGAGAGGAGAGGGAATGGAGCGAGGCCCCGAGATCGCATTCTACCAGGTGGACGCCTTCACGGACAGGCCGTTTCGGGGCAATCCGGCGGCGGTCTTCCTCCACGAGGAGCCCCTGGATCCCAGGGCGATGCAGATGGTCGCCAGGGAGATGAACCTCTCCGAGACGGCGTTCGTGGGACCGGAGCGGGACGGCGCCCGGGAGATCCGCTGGTTCACCCCCGCCGTGGAGGTGTCCGCCTGCGGCCACGCCACTCTGGCGGCGGGCCACGTCCTCATGGAGGAGGCGCACATGAAGGGCCCCGTGCACCTGCGCTCCCCCGCCGGGACCATAACGGTGCGCGACGACGACGGGATCCTCTCCATGGCCTTTCCCGCCGACCCCGCGGAGATCGAGCTGCCCCCGTCGGGCCTGCTGCGGGCGCTGGGATGCCACGAGGCGGTCCCCGTGCTGCGCTCGGACCAGATCTGGATGGTGCGCCTGAGCTGGGGAAAGGAGGTGGAGGCCCTCACCCCCAACATGTCGCGCCTCCTGGAGGCCGACGTGGGCGATGGCGTCCTCGGGGTCGCCGTCACGGCCCCGGGGGGCGGCGACGTGGATTTCGTCTCGCGCTTCTTCGCGCCCTGGGTGGGCATCCCCGAGGTCCTCAAATCGGTGCTCGACCGGCATGATGGGGGCCGAGCCGACGACGTGGACGCCGACGCGATTGTCGAGCTCGGGCCGCTCGACCTCGACGCCACGGCCGCCATCGTGGGCCCGGAGCGCGCGGCGGAGCTGCATGCTCGCAGCGGCGGGCTCCCGCTCCTGCTGGCTGCGCTGACAGTTACGAGTGACGATGGGACGCCGACCACGATCCACGACGCCATCGCCCGCCGTATCGAGACCCTCGGCGTGGCGACGACCACGCTGTCGGCGGCCGCAGTGCTCGGCAGCGATGTCGACCTCGACCTCCT
>JAHWKH010000389.1 GCA_019347995.1 Gemmatimonadota bacterium
CGCGGCCGCGGCTGCTCCGCGGTCACGGACGCCGGCTCGGCGCTTGGCGCGGCGGCCTGTGGGTCCGCCGCCGACCGCCGCGGGAGCGTCCGGTACGGAGCCGCGTTGCGGCGGAACAGCCGGTGCGTGCCGCCGTCGATGGCCGCGAAGAGGCCGCTGTCGCCCACCGACTCGGAGGCTCCCAGGAAGAGCAGGCCTCCGGGGTTGGTCGAGAAGTGGAACGTCTCGAGGACGCGCTCCTGCGCCTCCGGCTGCAGGTAGATGAAGAAGTTCCTGCAGCTCACCAGGTCCATGCGGGAGAACGGCGGGTCGTGCAATGCATTGTGGCCCGCGAAGAGGACCAGCTCGCGTCCGACGAAGCGCAGGTAGGAGGCCACCGCCAGCCCCAGGACCGCACCCACCGCGAGGGCTCCCGTGATCTCCCACACCAGGAGCAGGAGGGACGGACCCGCCGCGCCCCCGACCGGTGCGAGGACCCGGGCGACGGCGAGGGCCGCGCTGAAGAGGAGCACCACCGCCACGTCGGCCAGCAGCACGACGCCGAGGGTGGTGCGGGCCACCACGCCGCGGGCGTGCGTCTCGCTGAGGAGGGCCATGGTCACGGCCGGTGAATGGACGATGGCGATGGAGGCCAGCAGCAGGGCGAACGCGGCGATCTCGGCACCGGGCGCGTCGGCCAGGGGCGGGATGAGCGGATGGAGCGCCACCACCGCCGCGGCCAACAGGACGAACGTGAGCAGGAGCTCGGCCGTCATGATCCGGAGGAGGATGCCTCCGCGCTCCCGCACCTCCTCCCAGCGCAGCTCCGCCCCCGCGAGGAAGGCGATGAGCGCGATGGCGAGGCGGCTCACCGGCTCGAGGCGCGCCAACCCCTCCGGGCCCACCGTGTCCAGTCCCTCGGGGCCGAACACCACCCCCGCCGCCAGGTAGCCCACGAGCTTGGGGAGGCCCACGACCTGAACGATCTCGCCGACCGTATACGCGGCGAGGATGAGGAAGCCGAACGTCAGGAGAGAGCGCGATCCGGCCCCCGCCGTGCCCAGGGGCAGGACGAGCTGCATCCCCGCCAGGAGGAGGAGGAGGATCAGGGCGCGGCGCATGTCAGCGGCTCCCCGGGGGAGCGCTCTCGGACCTCGCCCTGAAGTCGTCCACCACCGAGCGGGCGAGCCGCGCGGACGTGAAGTCCGTGACCAGCACCGAGGCGATGGCGGCGCTGAAGACGATGGACTGGCCCGCCTCGCCCCCCATCAGGCGGTAGTCCAGGGCCAGGGCCACCGCCAGGCCGCCCTGGCCCAGGAGCGCGCGGCCCCAGCGCGGACCGAGGGCCGGAAGCATGCCGCTGGCCGCGGCGGCCAGGCGCGCGCCCCCCGTCTTGGCCACCGTCCGGACCAGGAGGAAGAGGAGGACGGGGAGCAGCCACCCCGACGCTCCCGGATTCCAGGCGGCGCCCGCGAAGACCAGGAGGCCGAAGTAGAGGGGGCGCTCGACGCCGCCCAGGCTCTCCAGGAGCGCCTCCCGGTGCGTGGAGGTGTTGGTCAGGATGGCGCCCACGAGCATCGCCGGCAGGAGGACCGAGACGCCGATGTAGGCGGCGGCTCCGCTCACCAGGATGAGCGCGCCGGCCAGGCCGATGAAGAGCCGGTCGATGCTCTCCTCGTCGGCCAGGAAGAGGTGGAAGAGCACGCCTCCCACCGTCCCGATGCCCATGGTGATGACGACCCACTCCGTGGCCGTCGGGGCGCGCACCGTCTCGGGAGCGCCCGGGTGCGCCACGCTGACGAGGATGCCCAGCGCCAGGATGGCCACGAGGGCGTCCAGCGCCGTCACGACCTCCAGCTGCCGCACCAGCGCCTGGCGACGGGGAAGGTCCCGCGCCGCCATGGCGATCCCCGTGGGCGCCGAGGCCACGGCCACCGCCCCCAGCGCTGCGGCCGGCACCAGCACGTCCCACAGACCCACCCCGCCCACGACCGCGAGGACGGCGGCCATGGCCCCACCCGCGAGCACGAACGTGAGGAGCGGCTCGGTCAGCGCCACGCGGTAGTAGACCCGGGGAATGCGGGCCAGGGACGGAACGTGGAACTGGGAGCCCACCACCGCGCCGATCCACGCCAGCGCCAGGGTCATGAGGGGCGCGAACCCCCCCACCGCGTCGGGACGGATGACGCCGCCCACGTGCGGCCCCAGGAGGATTCCGAGGAGCAGATACTCACCCCCGGAGACCACCAGGAAACGGCGGGCCAGCCAGTCGAAGGCCACGTGGGCCGCGAGATAGGCCCCGGCGACCGCCAGGACCAGGACCAGCGTCCCGCTCATGGCATGCGGCGGACCGCAGCCGTCACGGCACGGCCGCCAGCGCCTCGGCGACGACCGAGGGACCGGCACGGTCGAGCACGCGGCTGGCGACCTCGCCCACGGCGGAAACACCCTCCAGCTCCACGTCGACCATCCCTGGAGGCGTCCTCAGGTCGGATACGGCGCGCTGCGGCTCGGTCGGCACCTCTGGAACGTATCCGCGAGCCAATATGGACGACAGACCGAAATGGACGGCCGGGCCTCCCGGGACGATGCTCCTCCCGGGGCACCTCCGCGAGAGGCCGGCCGGCGTCAGGAGCCCGCCACCTCCGGCACGTAGATCTCCCCGCCCCCCTCGCGGAACTCCCTCGCCTTTTCGCGCATGCCCGCTTC
>JAHWKH010000038.1 GCA_019347995.1 Gemmatimonadota bacterium
AAACTTCGAGCGCGCGCGAGATTGGCGCGGGTTGTGGCCACTTCGCTCCCCGCCGCCGCGCGCGCCGATTGCGACGCGACCAGGGCACGCCGCGCTTCCTCGACGGGCCGCGAAGCGTAGGCGCCCGATGCGGCCAGTTGCTGGCGGCGGCGCAGTTCTCCCTGCGCGCCCGTGACCGCCGCGCGGGCGTTGGAGAGCGCCGCCTGTGCGGTGCGCAGCGCCTCGGTGGCCTGGACCACATCGTGGTTACCGCGGGCATCCTGCGCATCGCCCGCCTCTCCGACTGCTCGGCCGAGGACATCGCCGAGGTGCTGCGGGCCTGAGGCCGGCCCGGTGAAGAGAGCCGATCCCCGCGAGCCTCCCGTCGCCGATCGCGCGTCGCCCCACGAGGGCCGCGCGGATCCCGCCCCCCGCCGCCTTCCGCGGTCGGGGGGCGGTCCGTTCCTGTTCCTGGCCGTGGCCGCCATGGGCATCGGCGTCGCCGCCTGGACGCCCCTCCCGCCCGGCGTGTGGCACGACGACGGCGTGTACCTGACGCTGGGCCGCGCGCTGGCCGAGGGGGAAGGGCTCCGCTACCTCGGCGTCCCCGGGAGCCCCGCGGCGCCCAAATTCCCGCCGGTCTATCCCGCGGTGGCCGCGCTGGGATGGCTCCTCGGAGGCGACGCCGGCGGCGCGACGGCGGTGGCCGTGGCGCTGAACATCCTCTTCCTGGCGGCGGCGGTGGGGTTGGCGGGCGCCTGGGCACGGTGGGGGCTGGGGCTGCCCCTGCGGCTGGCGCTGCTGGTGGGCGGGCTGGCGGGGCTCTCGGTCGATCTGTGGCGGCCGGCCATGGTGGCGCTCTCCGAGCCGCTCTACGTCCTGGTCATGGTGGGGGCCCTGTGGGCCGCGGCCCGGGCCGAGCGTCCGGGCGCCGGATGGCGGGACGCGGCGCTCCTGGTGGCGCTGCTCGCGCTTCTCCTGCACGTGCGCACCGCGGGCGCCGCCGTGGCCGGGGCCGCCGTCCTGGGCCTCGCGCTGCGGGGGCGGTGGCGGACGGGCGTGGGCGTCGGGGCCGCGCTCGCCGTCCTGGCCCTGCCGTGGGCGCTGTGGTCCGCGGCGGCGGGAGCCGCGCTCCCCGAGCCCCTGCGCGACATCCTGGGCCCCTACGGCGCCTGGCTGGGTGGGGCGGTGATGGAGGCGCCCCTGCGCTACGTGGCGGGCCTGCCCGGCGCCGGGGTGGGCATGGGGCTGCGGACGCTGGACCTGCTGGTGCCGCCGGCGTCGGCGCCGTTCTCGTGGGCGGCGGGGGCGTTCATCGGCGTGGGCGTGGTGGCGGGCATCCCGCTCATGACGCGCCGCTCGCCCACGGCCGCCCTGGCCCTGGTGCTCTCGCTGCTCATGGCGTGGCTGTGGCCGTACCAGGACCGACGGCTGCTGGTCCCGGCGGTTCCCCTGCTCCTGGCCGCGCTGGCCTGTTCGGCGGCTGCGCTGGTCACGGCGTGGGGCAGGCGCCCCCGTCCCGGCTCGCGCCTGGCCGGCGTCGCGCTGGCGGGGATGGCGGCGTGGGCGTTGGGCTTCGGCACGGGGTCGGCCCTGCGCATCGCCCGTGGCGCGCCCACGGCGGCGTACGAGATCCGGGCGGCGAAGCTGGCCGACGCGCTGGACGCCATGGAGGGCCGCGTCCCCGCGGGCGCCGTGGTGGGCGCGCCGGAGCTGTGGCCGACCCTTCCCCTCCTGACGGGGGTGCGGTCCGCGCCCAGCGCGCGCTTCCTTCCCCTGTCCGGGGCCGGAGCGCTCCGGGCAGGCTCCCCGGAGCAGCAGTTCCGCCTCTGGGTGGCCGGCGGCGTGGACCACCTCCTGCTGGAGCAGGGCGGGACGATCCACGGCGAGGCGCTCAACGTCTTGGAGGAGGCCTGTCCCGGGGCGGTGGTCATCCTGGACACGCGGCCGGGGCTGATCCTCGTCCGCCTCCACTGGGACGAGGGCTGCCGCCGGCGGGTGGGCGCCGTCCCGTGACGGCGACGCGCGCCGGTCGACCTACCAGTCGATCTCGCCCTTCTTGCTGGTGTCCACCTCTTCGGTCTCCCCCTCGCCGAAGAGGACGCTCTCGATCTGGCCGTAGAGGAACTCCCGGGACTTGGCGTCGCGGGGATCGAGCCCGTAGTGGTTGATGAGGAGCATCTGCTTCCGCTTCCACTCCTCCCAGCAGTTCTCGCAGATCTCCTCGGTCACGCGCCGCCCCAGGTCGTCCGGAAAGGGGGCCTTGTCCAGGGCCGGGGCGTCGTCGCGCTGGCAGCGGCGGCAGGTGATGGTGTCCACGTGCTCCTCTGGTGATGCGTGCCGGGAGGGTTCGCCCGCGGGGGTACCCGAGCAGGGGGTGACGGATCCTGGGACAGGGGGCGGACCGCCCCTACCCACGCTCCGCGCCCCACCCGAATGGCAAAAGAGCAGCCATTCCGCAAGTGCCAAGCCAAGCCACTGCCCGCCCGTGGACGGACCCCCCCGATTCCCTTACCTTTGCGTGTCTGTTTTCCCGGGTTCGGCACTACCCGTCGAGGTGCATCATGGCGCTGAACAAGAAGCAGCTGGCCCACATCGAGAAGCGGCTCATGGACGAGAGGGCACGGGCGCTCCGCTCCCTCGGTCTGTTCGACCAGATGGCCAAGGCCGATCGGGAGTCGGGAGACTCGGACCTGTCCGCCTACACCGATCACATGGCGGACCAGGGCACGGAGGCCATGGAGCGGGAGAAGGCGGCCCTCTTCGCCACGAAGGAGGGCCGCTACCTCTACCGGCTCGAGGAGGCGCTGCGCCGCCTCTACAACGATCCCAAGACCTTCGGATCGTGCCACACCTGCGGAACGGACGTGGGCTACGAGCGCCTCGACGCGCTGCCCCACGCCCGCTACTGCATCGACTGCAAGATCAAGGAGGAGGAGGCCGCCTGACGGCACCCCCTTCCGGCTAGACCTCCACCTGCTCCTCGGCCTCCTCCGGCTCCTCGTGGAGCGGGCTCGTATCGCGCCACAGCTCCTCGATCTGGGTGCGGATGTCCCGGATCCGCTTCTCCAGGGGCTGGTCCTGGAGGTGGTAGCGGGCCGCGGACAGGGCACGGTAGGCACGCCACAGGGCGGCCGACGCCGGCGTCTGCTCGTGGCTGCGGCGCTTCTCGCCGCGCATGCGGGCCACCACCCACTCGGTCATCTCGTCGTCGAGGAGCATGACGTCCCCGGTCGTCTTCGACTCCTTCTCGACGAACTTCTGCAGCTTCTTCTTGAAGCTCTTGGGCACCCCCGCCACCACGTACACGGAGACGTCGTCCCTCTGTAGCATCTCGGACGCCATTCGGTCCTCCTGTTTCGTTGAGCCCTACAGGACCCGGGCGTGGGGATCCCCCCTCCCGGGCATGCGCGTCAGCGGCCGTTCAGCACCGCCAGCAACGCGCCTCCCATCGCTTCCACCTGCCAGTTGCGCACGCCGGGAATCGTCCGGAGCGCGTCCTCGTCCCGCGGCTTCACGCGAGCGATCTCGAGCAACATGGCGTTGGGCACCAGCGATCCTCGATCGATCCCCAGGTCGTCGGCTCGCTGGTTTCTCGCCGACTTCAGCCTCTCCGCCAACTCTTCGACCTCCGGCGGCGGCCGGCCCGGCCCGTTGCGGTCGCGCCGGGGATACGGCTCCAGGCTGGCTTCGGGGAGCGACGCCACCCGCGTGAGCCGGTCCACCAGGTCCTCGCCCACGTCCCGCGCCAGCCGGGGATTCATGCCCTTGATCCCCGACAGCTCGCTCACGGAGCGGGGACGCTGCCGGGCGGCGGCCACCAGCGCCGGATCGCCGGCGACCCGGAACGGTGCCCGGTCCCGGTCGCGGGCGATCTCGTCACGCCAGGCCAGCGCCTCGCGCAGGGCCGCCACCTCGCGGAGCGCCAGCTCGCGCGCGCCCTTGACCTTCACCACCGGGTCCTCACCGTCGCTGGACTCCCAGCGCACGTCCTCCAGGGCGCGGGACTCCTCCAGGGCCCAGTGCAGCCTCCCGCGGGCCTCCAGCTCGCGCCGCAATATGGCGGCCAGCTCGTGGAGGTGCCGGGTGTCGGAGGCGGCGTAGTCCAGCATCTCCTCGGGGAGAGGCCGCCTGGCCCAGTCGGCTCGCTGGTACTTCTTGGCCAGGCTCACCCCCAGGTGCTTCTCCAGCAGCGCCGCCAGCCCCAGGGAGCTCTCGCCCAGAAGCGCGGCGGCCACCTGCGTGTCGAACAGGCCGGAGAGATGGATGCCCAGGTCCCGGTCCAGGAGGCGGAGGTCGAAGTCGGCCCCGTGCATGACGATCTCGACCTCCGGATCCTCCAGGGGTCCCTTCAGGAGATCGCTGATGTCGAACGCGAGCGGATCGATGATGAAGGTGCGATCCGTGCTCGAGAGCTGCACCAGGGAGAGTCGGTCGGAATACCGGTGGAATCCGGCCGCCTCGCAGTCGAGCGCGATGCGCCAGGAGGTCGAGAGGGAGTGCCGCAGCTCGTCGGCGTCGTCGGGGCCGTCGATGAGGACGTATGTCATGCGCGCCGCGGCCGATCTCCCTTCGTGGGGTGCTTTCCGTTGGATATCGAATGCGACAGGAGCCGCGGTCGGTTCTACTCCCGAGGGGGGTGGCGTGTTCCGGCGTCTTGCCCCCACCCTGCCGGTCGGACAGTCTAGAGGGCTGATGACTCCCGGGAGCCGCGGTCCCACGCGGCCGACCGGACGTCACGACGACAATAGTAGAACCGAGGTCCGCGAGACGGCATGCCGAGAACCAAGGTCGTATGTACGCTGGGACCGTCGAGCAGCACGGCCGAGATGGTGGAGAGCCTGGTGGCGGCCGGGCTCGACATGGCCCGCATCAACATGTCCCACGGCTCCCACGAAGAGCACGCCCGCAGCATCGAGCACGTCCGCTTCGCCGCCACGCGCGCGGGCCGGCCGGTGGCGATCCTGGCGGATCTGGCAGGACCCAAGATCCGTGTGGGCGACCTTCCGGAGCCGCTCCGCCTCGTCCCGGGGCAGCGCGTGGTCCTGGCGCCCGCCGGGCGGGAGGCCGAGGGAGAGATCCCCACCACCTACGCCGAGCTGGCCGAGGACCTGAGCCCGGGGGACCGGGTGCTCCTGGACGACGGCCTCCTCGAGCTGGAAGCGGTGGAGACCGACGGCGAGCGGTCCGTGCTTTCGGTGGTGCGCGGCGGGGTCCTCAAGAGCCGCAAGGGCATCAACCTGCCGGGCGTGGCGGTCCGGGTCCCCTCCCTGACGCCCAAGGACCTCAACGACCTGGAGTTCGCCCTCGCGTGCGACGTGGAATACGTGGGTCTCTCGTTCGTGCGGCGGGCGGAGGACGTGGCCGACCTCAAGGAACGGGTGGGCAAGGGCACCCTGGTGGTGGCCAAGATCGAGAAGGCCAAGGCCCTGGACGACATCGAGGAGATCCTGGCCGTGACCGACGCGGTCATGGTGGCCCGGGGCGACCTGGGCGTGGAGCTGCCCTTCGAGCAGGTGCCGCTGGCGCAGAAGCGCATCGTGCAGCTCGCCAACTACTTCGGGCGCCCGGTCATCACGGCCACGCAGATGCTCGAGTCCATGATCGACTACCCGAGGCCCACACGGGCCGAGGCCTCGGACGTGGCCAACGCCATCCTCGACGGCACCGACGCCGTGATGCTCTCCGGCGAGACGGCGGTGGGCCGCTATCCCCTCCAGGCGCTGGAGGCCATCATGCGCATCACCCAGGAGGTCGAGGGATCGGGCGTGCTGGCCCGGGGCCCCCGCTACCTGGACGCCCCGGCCCGGCGGCGCGCCGGAGCCTCCCAGAGGGAGCACGCCGTGGCCTCCGCCACGGTGGAGTCCATGCGCCAGCTCGAGGCCCCGGCGATCATCGTGATCACGCGTAGTGGCTTCTCCGCGCGGCTGGTGTCGTCGTACCGGCCGGCCGTGCCCATCTTCGCGGTCTGCACGGACGAGAAGACCTACCGCCAGCTCACCGCCGTGTGGGGGGTGCGCCCCGTCCTCTCCACCCTCGAGGAGGTCACCTACGAGGCGCTGACCCAGTTCGGGAAGCGCAACGTGCTCGAGAGCGGGGTGGGCGTGCCCGGCGACCACGTCCTGGTCACCGCGGGCTATCCGTTCCACACGTCGGGATCCACCAACACCATGCGGGTCGAGCAGCTGTGACCCGCGGGACGACCCCCGGCCCGTGCGCCTGACGTTCCTGGGAACCGGAACGTCGTACGGCATCCCGGTCGTCGGCTGTGGATGCGCCACCTGCACGTCGGACGATGTCCGGGACCGGCGTACGCGCCACGGCGCCCTCCTCGAGACGGCCGGCGGCCGGCTGCTGGTCGATACGCCCCCGGAGCTCCGGCTCCAGCTCGTGCGGGAGGGCGTCACGAGCGTCGACGCGCTCTGGATCACCCACGTCCACGCCGATCACCTTCACGGCATCGACGACGTGCGGGTGTTCTCGGCTCGCCAGGGCCGGCCGCTGCCGGCCTACGCGCCCGAGGTCCACCTCGACGACCTCATGAGGCGCTTCGACTACGTCTTCGATCCTTCGATCCAGCCGCCGGAAGGCAGCACCAAGCCCGACGTCACGCTGCACGGGCTCCGTGAAGGCGAGCCGGTGGAGATCGTGGGAGAGACGTTCGTGCCGCTCCTCGTGCCCCACGGCTCCATGTCGGTCTTCGGCTTCCGCGTGGGGTCCCTGGGCTACGTCACCGACGGCAAGCGCCTGCCGCCCCGGTCCATGGAGGCCCTGAGGGGCGTGCGGGTGCTGGTCCTCAACGCCCTGTGGTTCGGAAACCCGCACCCCACGCACTTCAACATGGAGGAGGCGGTGGAGGCCGCCGCCGCCGTGGGCGCCGAGCGCACGTTCCTCGTGCACATGACCCACCGGGTCCGCCACAGCGACCTCCTTGAGCGCCTGCCCTCCGGCGTGGAACCTGCGTACGACGGCCTCACCATCGATCTGGACGACGCCTGAGCCGGACGCTCCCTACCTCCACCCCTCCCCGCGCCGCGACGGAGACGCATGAGCCAGCCCGTCCTCGACCTGAACAACGTCATGGCCCCCCTCCTGGAGGGCGGCCTGGATCCCGACCGCCTGGAGGGCGACCTGCAGGAGCGCTTCGCCGCCGCCCACGCCCACGTGGAGGAGCGGCGGGCCACGGGGGAGCTGGGGTTCTTCGATCTGCCCCATGCGTCGGAGACCGCCGGCCACGTGCGCGAAGTGGCCGAATCCTTCGGCCAGTGGTTCGAGAACGTGGTCGTCCTGGGCATCGGCGGCTCGGGGCTGGGGACAGTGACGGTGCGCGACGCGCTGCTGGGCCTGCACTGGAACGAGCTCGACGACGAGGCCCGGGAGTACTTCCCCCGCCTCTACGTCCTCGACAATCCCGACCCGGTGACCGTCACGTCGCTCCTGGATCGCCTCGACCTGCGACGGACGCTGTTCAACGTCGTGAGCAAGTCGGGGTCGACGGCCGAGACGATGGCCCAGTACCTGGTCGTGAAGGAGCGCCTCGCCCGGGTGGTGGACGAGGACAAGGTGCGCGGGCACTTCCTCTTCACCACCGATCCGGAGGTGGGAGCCCTGCGGCGCATCGCCGAGGCGGAGGGCGTGCCCACGCTGCCCGTGCCGCCCAGCGTGGGGGGACGCTTCTCCGTCCTGTCGCCCGTGGGCCTGTGGCCCGCGGCGGTGTGCGGCGTCGACACGGAGGCGATGCTGGCGGCCGCGGCGGACATGGAAGCCCGCTGCCGCACGGAGCGGCTCCTCGAGAACCCGGCGGCCCTGCTGGCCACCGTCCTCCACCTGGCCGACACCGAGTGGGGGGCGCGCATCCACGTGCTCATGCCCTACGCCGACCGGCTGCGCTCCTTCGCCCTCTGGTTCCAGCAGCTCTGGGCGGAGTCGCTGGGCAAGGCCAAGGGGGAGGGCCACGTGGGACCGACGCCCCTTCCCGCGGTGGGCGCCACCGACCAGCACTCCCAGGTCCAGCTCTTCATGGAGGGGCCCAGGGACAAGATCGTCCTCTTCGTGGCCGTGGCCGAGCCGGGAGAGGAGGTCCCCATCCCCTCCCTGCACCCGGGCGTCGACCAGCTCGCCTACCTGGGTGGGCACACCCTGGCCGGCCTCCTGGACGCGGAGCGGCGCGCCACCGCCGAGGCGCTGCGCCGCCGCCGTCGTCCCAACGTGACGCTGGAGATCGAGCGCGTGGGCCCCGGGACCCTGGGCTCGCTGTTCATGCTCTTCCAGATCGCCACGGTGTACGCCGGGGCCCTCTACGGCGTGGACCCCATGGATCAGCCCGGGGTGGAGCTGGGCAAGGAGCTCACGTACGGCCTGTTGGGCCGGACGGGCTTCGAGGCGCCGTCCATCGGAACCGGGGATCCTCGCTGGCGGGTATAGGGCGCCGCCACACCCGTTGACGCCGTCGGGGGGCACGGGAGCGGCCCGTCGGCATGGGAAGGCACGTCGCTTGCACCCGGGGACCGGGATACCCGCGACGTTTGCCGACAGGCGCCGCGCCGAACACATTGCTCCCTGCACATATCCTTCGCGCCCCCGTCGCGGGCGCGGGAACGATTCCAGGAGGTCGCAGATGCGGGACCACGACGACGTACCCTACATCGTCATCGAGCGGGAGAGCGGAGGCCTGGGCTCCTTCGTGCTGGGCGCGCTGGTCGGCGCCGGACTGGCGCTTCTCTTCGCGCCCATGAGCGGCGAGGAGACGCAGGAGGAGATCCGGGCCCGCGCCCGGCACCTGCGGGACCAGGCGGAGGATCGGGTGCGGGAGGCCCAGCGCCAGCTCGAGGCCCGCATCGACCAGGCCCGGACCGGCGTGAGCGAGCGCGTCGACCAGGTGAAGGGCGCCGTGGACGCCGGCCGCCAGGCGGCCCGCGAGGCGCGGGGCGAGATGGAACGGCGTCTCGAGCGCTCCAAGGCCGCCTACCGCGCGGGGGTGGAGGCGGCCCGCGATACGGCGGTCTCCTCGCCTCCCGGCGGCGCCGCCCGCGGCGGTGCCGCGGAAGGTGCCGGGGACGAGGAGGGTGGCAGCGAGGGGGAGCCGTCGGTCGGGTGAGCTGAGCCGCGGTGGGTGACGTCGAGGAGGCAGCGCCGGAGGGGCCCGAGGAGCCCATGGACGAGCTGGTTCCCGCCGAGCATCCCCACCTGACGGGATGGGGCGGGCGCCTGCGGGAGTTCCTGCGGCGCGTGTATGAAAAGGCCGGCGACGACAACATCTTCTTCATGGCCGGGGCCATCTCGTTCAACCTCCTGGTCGCCATCGTGCCGCTGGTGCTCTTCGCCGTCGGTGTCTCGGCCCTGGTGCTCTCGGCCCGTTTCGGCGATCCGGCCACGGCCATCGTCGCCGCCGTCCTCGACTACCTGCCCGCCATCGGCGGCGACATCGGCCTGATCTCCACGGTGGAGTCGCAGATCAGCGCCATCATCGAGGAGCGCAGCGGCTTCACCATCATCGGTGCGCTGCTCCTGATCTGGTTCTCCACGCGCCTGGTGGGCACGCTGCGCACGGTCCTGCGGGAGGTCTTCGACATCGGGCAGGACCGGGGCATCGTGGGTGGAAAGATCTTCGACGCCAAGGGGGTCGTGGTCGGGGGTCTCCTCGTCCTGGTCAACCTCGGCGTGACGGCGGCGTTCCGGGCGGCCCAGCAGTACGGGGTGAGCCTCCTCGGACTGGAGGGCTACGCCGTCACCGCGGTGCAGCAGGCGGTGGCCTTCAGCCTCTCCTTCCTCGCGATCTGGATCCTCTTCCTGGGGATCTACCGCTACCTGCCGGCGCGGTGGATCCCGTGGCGGACGGCGTTCATCGCGGCGACGTTCACCGCCGTCTTCCACGAACTGCTCAAGTACGGCTTCGGCTGGTACGTCACCGACGTGGCCAACTACGGCTCCAGCTATGGCAACCTGCTGAGCCTGGCGGTGCTGTTCTTCTGGATCTACTACGAGTCCCTGGTGTTCATATTGGGAGGGGAGATCGCGCAGGTTTGGACGATGCGTAGAGCCCGCAAGGTGAGGACCCGAGGCGCCCTGTTCCCGAGAACGTCATGACGCTCCACCACAATCCGCGACCCGAAGTCCGGCCGCTCTCCACGCTGCTGGCCCTCCTGGGCCTCCTGGCCGGCCCGGTGGCCGTCCAGGCCCAGGACATGGACGGCGGCCAGGGCTGGAGCGGATGGAGCCGCGGTGGCGGCGGCGCCGTGCTCCTGCGCGACAGCAACATGGAGCGGGAGGCGGTGGCCCACGCACCGCTGGTGGCCTCCGGCGAGCGCTACGTCATCGTCCACCTGGCGGAGAACCGTGTCTTCGTCTTCGAGGGCGAGCGTGCCGTCTGGTCGGCGCCCGCCGGCACCGGCACGGGATTCCGCCTGGACGCCGGCGGCGAGCACCGCTGGAAGTTCTCCACGCCCCGGGGGCTGATGCGCGTCCGCCGCATGGAGAAGGATCCGCTCTGGGAGGCGCCCGACTGGCACTTCATCGAGAGGGGCGTGCCCGTCCCGCCGCCCAACCACCCGTCGCGGGTGATGCGGGGGGTGATGGGTACCACGGCCATCTACCTTGGCGATGGGATCGCCATCCACGGCACGAACCAGCCCGAGCTCCTCCTGGACGTCGATCCGGACCGTCGCCGGGTGTCGCATGGATGCATCCGGCTCACCAACGAGCACGCGCGCGAGCTTCTGCACATGGTGGAGGTGGGTACGTCGGTGCTCATCTTCTGAGGCGTTCCGGAACTTCCGGGCTCCAACGCCCGCGGGCGTCCGGCCCTGCCGCACCCACCCGCCTCCGCCTTAGTTTCCCGACATGACGAGTGACGGCAGGAAGATCGTGGCCTCCAACCGGAAGGCCCGACACGAATACGAGATCCTCGAGACCCTGGAGGCCGGCATGGTCCTGAAGGGTCCCGAGGTGAAGTCGCTGCGCGACGGGAAGGTGGCGTTCCAGGACTCCTTCGCCCGCATCGACGGCGACGAGGCATGGCTGTACTCCCTGCACATAAGCCCCTACGAGCAGGCCAACCGCCACAACGAGGATCCGACGCGCACGCGCAAGCTCCTCCTGAACAAGAGCGAGATCCAGCGCCTCATCGGCAAGGTGGAGGGGAAGGGGCTGACCCTGGTGCCCCTGGAGATCTACTTCCGGCGGGGCAACGCCAAGGTCACCCTGGGCCTGGGACGTGGCCGCAAGCTCCACGACAAGCGCGAGAAGCTGAAGAGGCAGACCCAGGAGCGCGAGGCCCGCCGCGCCATCGAGGGGG